>NZ_JBDGDD010000023.1:0-43722 GCF_040909065.1 Ruminococcus sp. RTP21359st1_H3_RTP21359_211015 | reverse complement strand
ACATAAATAATGAAACTGATAAAATGACATAGTTCGGACAAAATAATAAAAAGGCAAGCAAAGGACGGGATATTATGGATCACAGAAGTTCAGCTCGTGAGATACTTTCTGCTATAGGCGGAAAGGAAAATCTGGTCAGTGCCGCACACTGTGCCACAAGATTAAGACTTATAATCGCAGACAACTCAAAGATACAAAAGGATACCCTGGAGAACATTGATGTTGTAAAGGGCGTTTTTGAAGCTTCAGGACAGCTTCAGATCATCATAGGCACCGGAACGGTAAACAAGGTCTATGACGAATTTATCGCAGAGGCAGGCGTGGAAGCCTCTTCAAAGGACGAAGTCAAGGCTCAGGTGGCTCAGAAGCAAAACTGGTTCAAAAGGCTTATCAAAACTCTCGGCGACGTATTCGTACCTATAATCCCTGCTATCGTTGCAGGCGGTCTTATCATGGGAATAATGGAAGCTTTGAATTTCATGGCTTCAAACGGCTTTATCTCCCTTGACACAAATGGATATGTTTTCACCATATTCAAACTGCTTTCAAATGCAGCGTTCACATTCCTGCCGATACTTATTGGCTATTCTGCAACTAAGGTGTTCGGTGGCAACCCTTATCTTGGTGCGGTAATAGGAATGTTCCTTATCCACCCTGACCTGCAAAACGCTTGGACAGTTTCCACAAACGGATATGAGCAGACGTTCTCCATATTTGGTCTGTTCAACGTTCACATGGTAGGCTATCAGGGTCATGTAATTCCTATCATAATCGCTTCATTCATTCTTGCAACTATGGAGAAAAAGCTTCACAAGAAAGTGCCTGACATTGTCGACCTTTTCGTTACACCTCTTGTGAGCCTTACAGTAACAGCTTTTCTCGTTTACACCTTTATCGGTCCTGTATTCGTTGCCCTGGAAAATGGCATTATCACAGGCGTTCAGAAGCTTATCACTATCCCATTCGGCATTGGTTCGTTCATAATGGGCGGTTTCTATTCAACAACAGTTGTTGGCGGTATACATCATATGTATACTGTTATCGACATTGGTCAGCTTGCTAAATATGGTGCGACCTATTGGCTGCCTCTGGCATCTGCCGCAAACATGGCTCAGGGAGCTGCCTGCCTTGCGGTGGCAGTAAGAAGCAAGAACAATAAGATCAGATCAATGGCTTATCCATCTGCTCTGTCTTGTATGCTTGGCATCACAGAGCCTGCAATATTCGGTGTAAACCTTAGATTTGTAAAGCCTTTCATATTCGGCTCTATCGGCGGTGCTTGCGGAGCAATGGTCGCTTCTATCCTCCACCTTGGCGCAACTGCAACAGGTGTAACAGGAATATTTGCAATACTTCTTACACTCAACCACCCAGTGAAGTATATAATCTCAATGGCTGTAGCAATGGGCGTTGCATTCACTCTTACTTGGCTTTTCGGCACGAACAACGAGCAGATAAAAAACGAGAACAAGCCTTCCAAAAACAAGACAGAAAAGGCTGAACAGCCTGCACAGGCTATGGAAACAAAGGCTGAAAATGCAGACGTAGCAGATGACGGCATTATCACAGCTCCGCTTAGCGGCAAGGCTGTAAAGCTTGAAAACGTTCCTGACCAGACCTTTGCGCAGGGCATACTTGGTCTTGGTGCGGCAATAGAACCTACCGAGGGCAAGGTCGTTGCACCTGGCGACGGCAAGGTCGAAACGCTTTTTGACACTTTCCATGCAGTTGGTTTGACACTTGACAACGGCAAGGAACTTCTTATCCACGTTGGAATAAACACTGTTGAGCTTAAAGGCGAGGGCTTCAAGGCTTACGTTTCTGAGGGCGACAGAGTAACAAAGGGACAGACGCTTATCACTTTCGATATGGACTTTATAAAGAGTAAGGGCTATCAGACTATCACACCTGTTCTTGTGGGCAATTCAGACGAATTTGCCTCCGTTGAGGAGCTTGCAGAAGAAGGCACAGAAGTGACTATAGGAGATAGGCTAATAAAGGTAAACGCATAAAGTACAGACAAACCGTCAATAATCATAGTCAACGCATTAAAAGGAGAGGATATAAATGGATAACAAAGAAAAACTGGAAAACAGAGAAAGAATAAAGAACGCAAAATGGCGTCAGAGATTTCATATCGAACCGCCTGACGGCTGGCTCAATGATCCGAACGGTCTGAGCTTTTACAAGGACGAATATCATGTTTATTTTCAGTACAGCCCAATTGCCCCTGACGGTCACACGCCAAGAGGCTGGGGACATTATCACGGCAGCGATCTAATGCACATGACTTATGACAGAGCAGTTATGATGCCTGACATTCCTGAGGACAGCCATGGTGTTTACTCAGGAAGCGCCATTGAAAATGACGGTGTTCTGCATATTTTCTACACGGGTAATGTGAAGATGATAGGCGATTATGATTATGTCAAAGCCGGCAGAGGTGCAAACGTTATCCACGTCACCACCACAGACGGAAGCAAAATGAGTGAAAAGCAGGTACTTCTCAGAAACAGCGACTACCCTGATTTCTGCTCATGCCATGTGAGAGATCCAAAGGTGTGGAAAGAGGGCGACATATGGAAAATGGTGCTCGGTGCAAGAACTCTTGACGACGAGGGATGTGTGCTTGTATACCAATCTGACGATCTTATAAACTGGAAATACACCGGCAAGGTATACAAAGAGGGTTACGGCTATATGTGGGAATGCCCTGACTATTTCGAGATAGACGGCAAGGGCTTTTTAAGCACCTGCCCGCAGGGTATGCCTCACTATGAAACAAAATGGCAGAACCTCAACGAATCAGGCTACTTCCCTGTTCAGGGCAAGCTTGAGGACAGCGTTCTCGGTGACTTCACCGAGTGGGACATGGGCTTTGACTTCTATGCACCGCAGACATTTCTTGACCCACAGGGCAGGAGAATACTCATAGGCTGGCTTGGAATGGATAACAAGGTCTACAGCAATGCCACAACTGAGCTTGGCTGGCAGCACTGCCTTACCATACCGAGAGTTGTAACTGTTGCACCCAACGGCAAGCTCAGACAGCAGCCTATAGCTGAATTTGACGAGCTTAAAAGCAACGCACGCCGTCAGAGCAGCGGTCAAACTGCAGAATATCCTCTGCCATTTGAGCTTGACGGTGAGCCTGCGGACAGCTTCAGCATATCCCTTGACGGCAAGCTGGAACTTGGCTTTGATAAAGAAAAGCAGCTTTTTTCAATGAGATTTACCGATGAAAAATACGGCTGTGGCAGAACGGTAAGAAACGCAGAGATAGACAGCGTGAGAAACATAAGAGTTATCGCAGATATGTCAAGCATTGAAGTCTATATCAATGACGGCGAAACTGTGATGTCAACAAGAATATATCCCGATAATGACAGCGTAAAGCTTAAAGTAAACGGCTTTGAAGCACAGGTCTGGGACATCTGAGAGGAGGAACTGCAATGGGAAACACACTTTTTGCCATAGGCGAAGCACTGATAGATTTTATTCCTGCACAGACAGGCTGTGCCTTTGAAGAAGTAACGGCTTTCAGCCCTAAAAGCGGCGGAGCGCCTGCAAACGTCTGCGGAGCGTTCACTATCCTTGGCGGAAGCTCGAAATTTATCACTCAGCTTGGTGATGACCCATTCGGAAGAAAGATAGCAGGAGACCTTGCAAGGGCTGGAATCGACACTTCCCTTGTGAGCTTTACAGACAAGGCAAACACTGCTTTGGCTTTTGTGAGCCTTGAAAATGACGGCAACAGGACGTTCTCATTCTACAGAAAGCCCTCCGCAGATATGCTTTTTTCAGCGGAGCAGGTAAAAGAAGAATGGTTTGAGGACGCATACGCACTGCATTTTTGCAGTGTTTCTCTTGGAGATTTTCCGATGAAAGACGCACACAAAAAGGCTATCGCCTATGCACGTCAAAAAGGCGCAATGATAAGCTTTGACCCTAATCTGCGTTTTCCTCTTTGGAACGACAAGAAAGCTCTGCATGATACCGTGAATGAGTTTATACCAATGGCTGACATTGTGAAGATATCAGACGAAGAGCTTGGATTTATCACAGGTGAAAGCGACATCAAAGCCGCTCTGCCAAAGCTTTTCACAGGCAATGTGAAGCTTGTGATATACACCTGCGGCTCAGAGGGAGCATATGCTTTCACCAATAACGCACAGGCATTTGCAGAGAGCGAAAAGGTGAAAGCCGTTGACACAACAGGTGCAGGGGACGGATTTATAGGCTCGTTCCTATATGCACTAAAAACTCTCAATGTGACCGCCGAAGGTCTTTGTGACCTTGACAATGCACAGCTAGAACGCTGTATAGCGTTTTCAAATAAATTCTGCGGTGAAAGCGTTAAACATCAGGGCGCTATCGACTCCTACAGAAAAATAGAATTTATATAAATTTGCATAATAATTATCCTTTAATAATACATTTCCTTAAAACAAAGCCTTCCCATTTTGGGAGGGTTTTTGTTTTCGACAAATTTCACAAAACATTTTGCAGTATATGTAAGGGACAGCGCCCTCGACGTCCCGCTTTTGCGTTTTTGAAAGGCTTGTTTTTTAACACGTTTTAGCATAGTAATATGATACTTTGTGAAAATTTGACAAAAGATAAGATATACTATATAATAGAGATTGTATGACTATTTTTACAGGAGAATTATTATGAACGAAAATAAAAACAGAGCAACCTTTCAATCCCGATTGGGATTTATACTTGTGTCCGCAGGGTGTGCCATTGGTCTTGGCAACGTGTGGAAATTTCCATACATCTGCGGGCAAAACGGCGGCGGAGCTTTTCTGTTCCTATACCTTATCTGCCTTGTGCTGTTGGGGCTTCCAATACTCATATGCGAATTTGCCATAGGCAGAGGAAGCAACCGAAGTCTTTCTCAGGCTTTCAACCGACTTGAAAAGCCCGGTAGCCGATATCACTGCACAAAATACACGAGCATTGCAGGAAACTATCTGCTCATGATGTTTTACACCATGGTCACAGGCTGGATGTTATACTACGCTTTTAAATATGCCACTGGCTCGTTGGACGCTTCAAGCACCGCGGCAACGGCTGAGGCTTTTAAGGATATGCAAGCTTCCCCGTGGCTCATGCTCATATTCTCGGCTATCGTTATCATACTTTGTATCGGTGTTTGCGCACTGGGATTGCAAAACGGCATTGAAAAGGTAACGAAAATTATGATGATACTGCTTATGGCGCTCATGGTGGTGCTGGCGGTGAACTCTATCAGGCTGAAAGGCGCTTCTGATGGGCTTAAATTCTTTCTTGTGCCGGACTTTGACGTCTTTAAAGAAAAGGGCTTCACATCAGTGCTTTTCGCCGCAATGACTCAGGCGTTTTTCACACTAAGCATAGGCATAGGCACAATGGAGATATTCGGAAGCTATTTGAAAAAGGACCGCACTCTTGTAGGCGAGTCTGTGAACGTTATCGTTCTTGACACTGCCGTGGCTGTCGTTGCGGGACTTATCATAATCCCTGCCTGCTTTGCATACGGAATCGAGCCTGATTCAGGTCCGTCACTGCTTTTCATTACTCTGCCTAACGTTTTCCACCATATGGCTTCAAGCCGTTTGTGGGGAATATTCTTCTTCATCTTCATGTCATTTGCGGCGCTTTCCACCGTTATCGCAGTGTTTGAGAACATTATCACAATGTCGGTGGAACTGTGGGATTGGAGCAGAAAAAAATCACTTATTGTAAACCTTGTGATGATACTTGTGCTTACAATGCCTGCTGTGTTTGGATTTAACCTGCTGAAAGATATCCAGCCAATGGGCGCAGGTTCGACTATCATGGACCTTGAAGACTTTTTGGTATCATCGAATCTTCTGCCACTTGGCTCTCTTGTGGGCGTGCTGTTCTGCGTTCGCAAAAACGGCTGGGGCTGGGAGAACTTCATCAAGGAAGCCAACACTGGCAAGGGCAAGCATATCCCTGACGGACTTCGCAGCTACATGGCCTACGTTGTGCCTGCACTTATCTGTTTCATCTACCTCAAAGGATACTATGACACATTCTCAAACAGAAGTCTGCCGGTCCTTATAGGCTGGATGTGCTTTGCGGTGATACTTCTTGTGCTGATATTCTGGGCAACTTTCTCAAAAAGCAAAAAAAATTTGGAAAATCCTATTGACAAATAGAAAGTTTGGCTATATAATAAACCTTGCGTGATGTTTCACGAAAATTCGTATAATGATAAACGCTATAAGAATAAACTGAAAGGTGGTGGGTGAAATGAGAAATATTCTTTTTGATCTTCTAAAGACTAACGAGAATATAAGTCTTGCAAATAATGTAAGTTCAATATGCCTTTCAGATGTCATTTTGCCTGCCCTTATTGCCAAAAGCTAATGAGATTTTTATCAGCTTTCTGGATATTATACTGCAGATCTATTGCGACCTCTGATATCAGGTATCAGAGGTCTTTTTTTTTCCTGTTATAGGCAGTTACATTATGCGAATTTACAGAATTATATCGGAAGAATATGAAATTTATCCCGAAAAGGAGGGAATACATGAAGTTTTTTGACGTTTTGCCACAGCTTGCAGAAAACGAACTGCTAAAGCGTGGAGTTATGACTGACGAGCTGCTTTACTGCGTAAAAGCTGACCTTGACGGTGAGGGCGGATATGTGGACGTATACATAACTTTCACAAAAGACACCCTTTGCATACTCCGTGGCTATGAAGAATACGGAAAAATGAAGCGTGGGCAGAAGAGAAAAAATCTCGTAAGCTTCACAGTATCAGGCTATGATGAATACCCCATAGACAGCATTGAAGAAATGTTTGTTGACCGCTATGCAAATTCCGCAAGACTTATGATAAAGGACAAGTCAGGCAAGGAATTCCCTATAGCGAGGTTCTCACTTGGCTTTGCTGACAAATTTGAGAAATTCAGCCAGCGTGTGAACTGCACAGCCAAGAACGAGCCTATTGACGACCGCCTGCTGGAAGGAGTAAAGACCCACTGCCCTACCTGCGGTGAGCCTTATCCTGACCCTAACCGCCCTGTCTGTCCGAGATGTGTAGACAGACGCTCGGTGTTCAAACGCCTGCTTTCTATGTTCGGTGAATTTAAGGGTGCGGTATTTCTCATACTGCTCACCATAGTTTTAAGCAATGTTTTCGCAGTGCTTTCGCCGATATTCGGCTCTCAGATGCTCTATGATGATGTGCTTGCGGAAAACGGAAAATACTATGGCAAGATACTCATGATAGTAATGCTCATAGTTGGCATAAACATTGCAGGAATGATAATGCGTATCATTTCAGGCATTATAACCTCAAAGGTCGTGCCTGTTGTTACGCACCGGCTTAGGGTGAAGATATTCTCCTCAATGCAGCGGCTTTCCCTTGACTTTTTCACAAGCAAACAGACAGGCTCGCTTATGTCAAGAGTTGACCGTGACAGCCAGAATATCTACTGGTTCTTTACTGACATAGTACCATACGGACTTACAAATGTGGTAAAGATAGTGGGAATTGCAGTGATAATGCTCACAATTTCGCCACTTCTGTCACTTGGTATAATCCTCACTATCTCGGTGATAGAGATAGTTCAGCACCAATTTTACAAAAGCCAGCGCAAGCTTTACCGCAAATATGACGTTGCAATGCGTTCTGCAAACTCGGTGCTGTCTGACGTTATGAACGGTCAGCGTGTGGTAAAGGCTTTCGCCCGTGAGGACAGAGAGATAGAACGCTATAGAGTGAAAAACACTGACGCATTTTTGATAAACTCAAGGATAAACTCACGAATAGCAAACACTATCCCTGTTATATGGACGTTCTATAGGATAGTGAACAAGCTTGTTTTCTGCCTTGGCGCAGTGCTTGTTATAAAAGGTCACATACTATTCGGCGCACTTTCAGCACTTATTTCCTATACCGAAATGGCAATGGACCCTATCAACTTTTTCACATGGATAGGCGACCGCTGGGCAAAATGTATGGACGCCGCATCAAGAATGTTTGAGATAATGGACGCTCTGCCTACTGTAAAAGAGGACGAACACCCTGTTCACATGGAAAACATGAGGGGCGATATCGAGCTTAAAAATGTATCCTTTGAATATGAAGCAGGACACCCTATCATAAAAAACGTTTCCTTCAAGGTGCAGGCCGGGCATATGTTTGGGATCGTTGGTAAAACAGGTGCAGGAAAATCCACTATCATAAACCTTATGGCAAGGCTTTATGACGTAACAGGCGGTGAGATAACCATTGACGGCGTGCCTATCAGGAAGATAGCTTTTGACGATCTGCGCAGAAATATCGGTATAGTTTCTCAGGAAACTTTCCTTTTCATAGGGTCGATAGCTGACAATATCCGCTATGCAAACCCTGACACCACCATGGAAGAAGTTATCGAAGCGGCAAAGTCCGCAAACGCACATGAGTTTATAACAAAGCTCCCTGAGGGCTATAACACTAAGGTCGGCGAGGGCGGAATATCCTTGTCAGGCGGTGAAAAGCAGAGAATATCTATCGCAAGGGCTATCATTCAGAAGCCTAACATACTTATCCTTGACGAGGCGACCGCTTCCATGGACACAAGGACAGAGCGAAAGATACAAGCCGCTATCGACAATCTGAAACAGGGCAGGACGATTATTTCTATCGCACACCGCCTTTCAACTCTCCGTGACGCTGATATGCTCTGCGTTATCGAAAATGGTGAGCTTAAAGAAATGGGTACACATGACAAGCTCATAAAAGAAAAAGGCAAATATTTCGAGCTTTACAAGCTGCAATCTGAAGCATTGCAGTTCATAAACGAATAGTAAGGAGATGAACACAATGGCTGAAAATATTACCGCTGAGCAGGAGGTTTATGAGGTCGATAAGCTGACCTTGCTTGACTGCAAAAAGATACGCCTTGCAAAGGAAGAAAGCGGTTTTCTTACCCTCGATTATGAGGGCAGGACTTATCACAAGGTAAACCCCACAAGGCTCATACCATTTTACTCAAAGACCACCTACATAAGCCTTTCATACGAAAATTCTGAAAAAGAATTTCGTGAGATAGGCGTTATAAAAGATATGGCGGAGCTTGACGGTGAGCAATACAAGCTTCTTGACAGCTATCTTGAATACAAATACTATATGCCTGAGATAACAAAGGTCTACAGCATAAAGGACAATATGCGTGGTGCGATCTTTGTAAAGGCTGACACCACTTCGGGACAGAAAACTATCTGTATCCGTGACTGGTATCAGAATTTCAGAATGATAGGCTATGATTATCTCTACGTCAACGACGCAGACGGCAACAAATATTTCTGTCCTGACATTCACAAGCTTGACAGAAAAAGCCGTCAGGTGCTTGAAATGTACACCTAAAAGGTGTTAGACCACACTGAAAGGAGTGTGAAAATATGGATCTAAAAACTTCTTTGCCACAGAATGCCCCGGCAGACATTGTTTACTCCCTGCCTGCAAACTTCACCTGTAAGGGCGACAAAATGGACGGACATTTCTGCGTGACAAAAGAAAAGATATACATTTACAACGGCAGTGAGATAACACTTGAATACAGCATAGACGATTTCTCCGAGTTTGAGTGCAAACAGCAGATAGGCACTTCAATGGCTCAGGGAACGCTGAAAAGCGGTGAAACTATCTGCTTCTGCGGTTTTTCACAGGATCAGTTTCTCAGATACGCCGAGCTTATGAAGCTTCTTGACCACTGTTTGCGCACAGGCGAGCTTATGGAGATAACTGACACGGAAGAGCCTGTCTGCCCCAAATGCGGTCTGCCGCTAGAGGGCGCAAAGGAATGTATCTACTGCACAGGCAAGGGCAAGACAATGGTCAAGCTCATAAAACGCATTGTGCCATACAAGAAATATTTTGCGATCGCAGTTATATGCACGATACTTTCCGAGCTTATATGGGTGCTTGCGCCATATCTTGACAGAGTTATAATCGACAAGTATGTTACTCCGAAAAACACCCATTGGGCAGGCCTTGCAGGAGTTATCATCACTATCGTCACCCTGCTGCTTTTGGCAGGAGTGTTTGAGTTTTTCAACATGAAAAACAGCTTCAAGGTCGCACTCAATTTGGGTCGTGACCTAAGGCAGGAGATATTTGAAAAGTCACAGCAGCTTTCCATGAACTCCATATCAAAGCGAACAGCAGGCGAGCTTATCAACCGTGTTTCAAGCGACGCCGCAAAGCTTGAGGACTTCATCACTGCAAACGGCAAGGACGCCATAGTAAAAATACTTTCCCTTGTGATAATAGGCATACTGCTTTTTATCATGGACTGGCGGCTTGCGCTTATGACAGTTTTGCCTGTGCCGATAGTTTTCATAATAGTGCAAAAGCTTTTTGACGCCATGGCGATACGCTACACAAAGGTATGGAAAAATGGCGTTTCTCATGGAGAAACTTTGCATGATATTTTAAACGGCATAAGAGTTGTAAAGTCCTACGGCAACGAGGTAAGGGAGATACAGCGTTACACAGAATGTTCCGAACGCTGGGCGAAAAGCTGTGTTCGTGCGGAAATGATGTGGTATCTCACCATTCCTGCCTCAGAATTTATCCTCACCATTGGTAACTTCTTCGTACTGTATTTCGGTGGAAACATGATTCTCGACCACACCATGACATTAGGTCAGCTTATACAGTTCACCACCTACGTTGCAATGCTTTACGAACCTATACGCTGGATCATACAGATACCGAGAAATCTTGCGGACACCTCAGTTTCCGCAGGCAAGGTCTTTGAGATACTTGACGAGGACACTGACGTTCGTGATTGTGATGACCCTATTGACCTTGACATTCAAGGCGATATTGAATTTGACGGCGTTTATTTCGGCTACAAGGTATACAATCCTGTGCTGAAAGACATAACCTGCAAGATAAACAAAGGCGAAATGATAGGCATTGTGGGACACTCAGGTGTGGGAAAATCCACAATGATAAATCTTATTCTCAGACTTTATGACTGCACACAGGGAGAGATACGCATTGATGGTGTGAACATAAAGGATATTGCACAGCACAGCCTGCGTTCACAGGTGGGCGTGGTGTTGCAGGAAACTTTCCTTTTTGACGGAAACGTACTTGAAAATATAGCATATGCAAAGCCTGACGCTACCTTTGAGGAAGTAATAAGGGCAGCGAAAATTGCGAATGCACATGACTTTATCACAAAGCTCCCTGACGGCTACAACACCCGAGTGGGCAACAAGGGCTATCAGCTTTCGGGCGGCGAACGTCAGAGAATTGCCATTGCAAGAGCGATACTCCATGACCCTAAGATAATAATACTTGACGAGGCGACGGCTTCTCTTGACACTCAGACGGAAAAGCAGATACAAGACGCTTTGGGCAAGCTCACAAAGGGCAGGACGACAATTGCAATTGCTCACAGACTTTCCACCCTCAGCAACGCCGACAGGCTTATCGTCCTTGACAAGGGAAGACTTGCAGAGTTCGGCACTCACGCTGAACTTATGCAGAAAAAGGGCGTATACTACAAGCTTGTTATGGCTCAGCGCCAGACCACAAAAATGAAAAAAGCCCAACAGCAGACCTGCTAAGCACTTGACATTATCACGGCAATGTGGTAAAATACAATAGTAAAATCTCATATCGGGGAATGATGTTCTCCCCTGGGAAACCTAAACCGCTTATTAAGCTGATGACTTCTGTTTTTACGCAGGAGTTGTCAGCTTTTTTGATTTTTGGGAGGTATAATTATGTTATTTTCACTGGCTGTGATCTTTCTTGTGGGGCTGTCAGCCGCCGCCATTTTTCAGGCTATCGGTATGCCGAGGATAATCGGTATGCTTGCAACGGGCATTCTCACAGGCACTTACGTTTTTGATCTGCTGGATCCTAAGATACTTGGCATATCCTCAGAGCTTCGGCAGATAGCCCTTATCATTATCCTTATCAAAGCAGGGCTGTCACTCAATTTGTCCGACCTGAAAAAGGTGGGCAGACCTGCGGTCATGATGTCATTTCTGCCTGCAAGCTTTGAGATACTGGGATATTTTATCCTTGCTCCGCTGCTTCTTGGGATAAACCACACGGAAGCCGCTGTTATGGGTGCAGTGCTTGGTGCGGTATCCCCTGCGGTGGTAGTGCCGAGAATGGTGAAGCTTATGGAAGAAAAATACGGCACTGAAAAAAGCATACCGCAAATGATACTTGCGGGAGCTTCATGCGATGATATTTTCGTTATCGTGCTGTTCTCCACATTCGTAACAATGGCACAGGGTGGCTCTGCAAAGGCGACAGATTTTCTCAATATCCCCGTGTCAATAATCCTCGGAGTGCTTCTCGGCTCACTGTCAGGGTTTGTGCTTTTCTATATTTTTGAGATATCCTACCACAAAGGTAACAAAATAAGAAACAGCACAAAGGTCATCGCTATCTTGGGCTTTGCGTTCCTGCTCATGTCAGCGGAAACATTTTTGAAGCCTTATGTGGCTGTATCGGGACTTCTTGCAGTTGTGGCAATGGCTTGCGTGATAAAAATAAAGGCTGACAAAAACGTGTCTGCAAGGCTTTCAGAAAAGTTCGGCAAGCTTTGGATAGCCGCTGAGGCTGTGCTTTTTGTCCTTGTTGGTGCGGCAGTGGACATACGCTACACCCTTACGGCAGGTGCGGCGGCTGTGCTTCTTATTTTCGGAGCGCTTATTTTCAGAGCCGTGGGCGTATGGATATGTCTTCTCGGCACGAAGCTGACTCTTAAAGAAAAGCTTTTCTGTGTAACGGCATATATGCCAAAGGCGACAGTTCAGGCGGCTATCGGCTCAGTGCCGATGTCCCTTGGTCTGCCCTGCGGAAAGATAGTGCTTTCTGTGGCTGTGCTTGCGATCCTTATCACAGCACCGCTTGGTGCAATAGGCATTGACCGCAGCTATAAAAGGCTTCTTGCACATGAGGAGTAAAAGGGCGTAAAATAGGCGATTGCGGCACTCTCTGCACATTTTATGAGTGAATAATTTTTGATTTCACACATTTTATGAGTGAATAATTTGAGCATTCACACATTTTATGAGGGAATATTTTGTGTATTTGCACATTTCACGAAATATTCTGATGACATTGCATAAAAAAAGCGGCACGACCAAATCAAGGTCATGCCGTTTTTCATATCCCTACCCTATCTACAGTTGATGCAAGGTGGTAATAAAAATTTGTTACGATACGCATGTTACGTTGCTGGCAATGCGTTGTCAAATGAGGACTTGAACCTCTGAAACCTGCCCGAAGTTTCTGTCCATAATCAGCACATTCTCTGCTGATAGAGATACATCCACCCTGTAGATATCCCACCCATTTCATCACACCAGTTCTGTTGTCCAGTTCAGCTCCTGAATTTTCTCGTCCACAGTTCTCAGTTCTTTTGCAAGACCGTCAACCGTTTTCTGTATCTCTGTCACAGGCACAGTGCTGACTATTTTTATCTCTGTTCTTGTCATTCTTGTGACACGGTCGCTTGCGGTATCCAGAAAATCCCGCAATACCCTTACCTTCTTTTTCAGGCAATCCCTGTGTGCAAGAAGCTCTGTGATAGTCTTGCCCTCGTATACTGTTCCGCTGTTGGTAAGATTTATCCGTGCCACCAGATCTTCAAGACGGACTATCAGCCTGTCAAGCTCCTCCATAAGAGCCTTTGGGTCTTCCGCAGGAACATCGCCCTCCTGCACCTTTGCGTTATTGTCAAGTCTGACTGAGATCGTGTTTATTCTGTTCTGGATATCAGAACGTTCAGCCAATGCAGTTGCAAGTTTCATATAAATTACCTCCTATCCTTTGACAACACCCACTGTGAAAAGCTTCTTTATAGGGGTGGTCAGGTCACTTTGATTTTTCATAACAACATCTATATCCTTGTAAGCAAAGCGGCACTCCTCAGCCACGTCTTTCTTACTGGTCTTTCCAAGCACCACGTTTCTTTGCCTCAGGTCTACCATAACAGACTCAACGGAGAATTTCTCCTTTGCGCCTGTGCGTGAATAGTTTCTGCCTGCACCATGAGAAGAAGTCAAAAAGCTTTCAGCCTTGCCCATGCCCCTGACTATATAGCTGTTTGAGCCCATAGAGCCTGGGATTATAGCGACTTCGCCCTCAGCCGCATGGATAGCGCCTTTGCGGTGTACCCACACGTTCTCACCGTAGTGATTTTCCAGTGCGGCATAGTTATGGTGACAGTTTATCTCGTCACTATAGTTTGGTGTGATACCCGTATACTTCTCAACCTGCTCAGTGAAAATATGCTTTACCTTTTCAAGCATTACCTCTCTGTTTTCAAAAGCAAAGTCCATTGCAAGCTTCATCCAGTTGAGATATCTCTGACCCTCGTCTGTATCCACAGGGAGAAACGGCAAATTATACTCTGAGGGAACAGTTGAAAAATACTTGTCATTAATCTCATGGGCTATCTTGTTGAAATACTGCCCTATCATGTTGCCGAACATTCGACTTCCCGAATGGAGCATTATACAAGCCATGCCGTTTTCGTCTTCCTGTATCTCGATAAAATGGTTTCCGCCGCCAAGCGAGCCAACGGAATAATATCCCTGCTCGATAAATTTCAGCAATTCGCTGTCAGCATCGTATCTTTCTATCTCGATTTGCGCCTTATCAAGCACGGCAGAAGTCTGTGGCTTGCCATAATGACTAAAACCCACAGGGATAGTACGGAGTATATTTCCTACTATCACCTTTATAAGCTCGCCGCTCCCTGTTACAGTGTCACGAAGAATGTTCACAGGGATATCTGTCTGCACGAATGCCATTCCACAGCCGATGTCAACGCCAACTGCATTTGGGATTACCGTATTTTTGCAGGCTATCACACCGCCTATAGGCATTCCCTTTCCTGTATGAGTATCAGGCATCAATGCGATATGGTCATGGGCAAATGGAAGATTTGCAAGGTTTATCGCCTGCTCAAGACAGCTTTCCTCGATATCGTCTATAGACTCTGTCCATATCTTGATCGGTACTAGCATTTTATCTTTATCATAATATTCAAACATTTTGTGTACCTCCTGCTTTTGCTGTTGTATGTATTATAGCAGATAGATACAAAATAATCATATAAAAAAAGTGCGAGGTTTTGTTATGTATTGCAATGGGAGTATAGATTTGGTATAATGTTATCAAAGGAGGTGTTCTGAATGGCGGTATATTCTGAACTTATAAAAAATTTTGAGAAGATAAGAGAATATGTGCGTGATTTCTATATCTTTGGATTTCACACAAGAGAAAGCTTTGACGCAAAAAGCAAGCGCACCTATGACAACGAAAAGCGCAGGATAGAAAGCTGGCTTTCAGACCACGTTCACACCTCTTTAGAGGGTCACAAAAAGAAAGTATCTGTGCAGGTGGATTCGGGGAACATTTTTCAAAACCCACTGTATCAGTGCTATCGTTCAAAGACCTTTACGGACAATGATATCCGTCTGCACTTTATTTTAATGGACGCTCTTGAAGATAACGCCATGTCGGTATCGGAGATAGCAGACTATATTTCTGCAAACTACGGCATGATAATAGACGTGCAGATAATCCGTATCAAGCTAAAGGAATATGTAAAAGAGGGCTTGGTGTCGGAGGTCAAAAGCGGAAGAAATATCCTATACACAAAGACCAACTGTTATGCTGACGATATCGTAAGTCAGTATAAAGGCTTGGGGGATATGATAAAATTCTTCTCTGAGGAAAATCCTTTTGGCGTGGTGGGCAGCTTTATCATGGATAAGCTGGGTGCGAAAAATAATATTTTTGTGCGTAAGCACGCTTACATGGTGCATACTCTTGATGATGAGATACTCATTGATATCATGGGGGCAATGGAGCAGAAAAAGGCTGTTCTGCTATCCTGCGTAAGCCGAAAGAACGACAAAAAGCACGAGATAACAGCCGTTGTGCTGAAGATACATTGCTCGGTGCAGACAGGAAGAAATTATCTTATCATGTATTTCACAAAGCAGAAACGTTTGATGTCTGTAAGGGTGGATTCCATAGTGAAAGTGACTCCTCTTGATGTGGTAGCTGACTATGATACATATTACAGATATTATGAGGACAACCGCAGATTTTTATGGGGAACGAGCTTCGGAAAAGCTCGCAAATACGGACAAAAAGAGCATATCCACATGGAGATAGCGGTAGACGAAGCAAAAGAAATGTATGTTGTGAAGCGTTTGGAACGTGAAAAAAGAAGCGGTACTGTAACAAAGAAATCCGACGGGCTTTATGCCTTTGACATTGACATTTTTGACGCTAACGAAGCCTTTCCATGGATAAAAACGTTTATCGGCAGGATAGTGGCATTTGAAACAACAAATGAGGAATTGCAGGATAAATTTGATTCGGATATCGCAAGGCTTTATGAGATATACGGAGGTGCTTACGAATGAAACTGTTTTCGGAAATTTACAACACCTATTACAGCATAACGGAGAAAATCCTGAAATGACACACTGTCACAAAGGCTGAAATAGCAGATATCATCAGGCAGAACGGCTTTTCTGAAAGCGTTCTTTTCCTCGAGCCTAAGCTCACATGTGAGGGCGGATATGGTCTGCTGAAAAAAGAGGACGGCTTATACAGATCTATCCTGAAAAAAGAGCCTCATATTCCGCTGACGGCACTTGAAAAAGCGTGGCTTTGTGCGGTGCTAAGCGACCCGAGAAGCGGTCTGTTTCTTGACACTGATCAAAAGTCGCAGTTAGCGGAACTGCTTGGTGCGAAAAAGCTATATCAGAGAAACTTTTTGACCTGCTTTGACCAATATTCTGACGGTGATGATTTTCATGACCCACAATACATACAGCATTTTCGGGATGTACTCTCGGCTATCCATGGCAAAAAGCTTATCAAAATAAGCTTTCAAACAAGAAAAGACAACCGCATCACACACTATTTTCTGCCCACAAAGATAGAATACTCTGCCAAAAACAACAAGTTTAGGGTATATGTAAACCGATACCAAAAGCGCAGAATGGTGGACAGCGGAATTATAAATCTGTCGCAGGTCACGCTAACTAAGTTGACAGATATAACGCCTGATAGCTTTTTAGCTGTCACAGACAAGAAAAAACAGGCAAAAATAAAGATACTTAACGAGCGAAATGCAGTAAATCGTTTTATGCTTGAATTTGCAGAGCTTGAAAAAGAGTCGGTCTTTGATGAGAACAGCGGTGAATGTATGGTATCTATTAAATATGATGAGCAGAACGAAAATGAGATAATAATACGTTTGTTATCATTCGGACCTGTGGCGGAGGTGCTTTCGCCATATGATTTTCGCATGAAAATCAAGGAGAGGGTGGACAGGCAGTTGGCTTTGATAAAAAAATAAAACAAAGGCTCTCTGCCGTTTATATGGCAGAGAGCCTTGCTTTTTATCGTTTAAAAAATTTGCCCGTCAAGCAACATCACAAAGTCAAGCTTCGGCACAAAATCAGCGTCATTTCTAAGCTGACTAAGCACATAATGTTCAAGACAGCCGGGACGGTAAACGTTCCAAAAACTCTCCCTTACAAGGTTTTCGACTTCATAGTATTCTTCTTTTTTCTCTAAACGAATCACAATATTTTTATCCATTGTTTTACCTCCTGAATGTTGTAAATGTCAACTGCTTCTCAGCGGGAGGTTTTAAAGATCGCCGTAAACCTCCCGTTTACGCTGCAATCTCCATTGTGTTGTACTTATTCAAAAAGCACTCTCCTATTTTTATTATTTATAACAAAGCCATACGGCTCAGTCACCATTTATATATGCTGTTGTTCTTTGTTATTATGCCTTTGCTAGAAATTCCTTTCCTGCCTTATCGGTATCAAGTATCGCCTTGATAAACTTTTTTTCTTTAGGCTCGCCAGGAACATAAGTCCACTCAACAACGCTTGCCGCCTTATGTGCAATGGCTGGGACATCTTCTTCTGTCAGAGCTATCTCTCCTAATGTGCATGGCAGACCTATACTGTGGTTGAACTCAAAAATGTGCTGACGTTCTTCATACTGCTCGTCATATGTAAGCAGGCAAAGCACGCCGAATGAAACTATCTCTCCGTGGAGGTGATCATGCTCGCACTTTGGAAACAGCGAAGCGCCATAGTAAACGCAGTGGGCAAGAGATGAATTATAATAGTAATCGTCCTTTGGATCGGGGTTGTTCTGATGAACAGTAAAATTTGAAACAAGACCTGTTGTAATGATGATATCAAGAGCTATCTGCTCGATATTCTTTGAAGAAACGTTATTTCTGCAATCCTCAAGTGCTTTTTTTCCGTAGGATACAAGCGGTTTTGTGCATGCCTCTGCAAGAACTCTACCAAGCAAAGGCGTATGTGTCATATCCTTATCACGGCAGGCAAAGACCACCTCGTACTCTTTGCTGAGAGCGTCACCGATACCAGCCCAGAAAAGCTTTTCAGGTGATTCTGCGATTATTTTAGTGTTGATGAAAGTATGAAGTGCAGGGGCTTTGAGGTAAGCGTATTCCTTGAAAGTGCCGTCAGCGTTGTAGATAACAGATATTGCCGTGCAGGAAGCGCAGTTTGAAGCAAGGGTCGGGAAAGTGAAAAACGGCTTGTCCATTCTGTCGCAAAGGGTCTTTACAGTATCAACGGCACGTCCGCCGCCAACGCCAAAGACCATATCTGCATTTTGCACTTCCGGCATAGCTTTAAGCATTTCAATGTTCTCATAATTTGAGTCGCCGCCATACCATATGAAGTCGGTTATCTCAAGGTCAGAGCCTTTGAGAGCCGCAAGCAGTTCAGGCTTAGCCTTTTCCATAGCGGTCTTGCCGCCGATAACAACAGCGGTTTTTCCATAACGTCGGGTAACATAAGGTATTTCTTTGTAGCAATCGTCGCCAATAGAGTAGCTTGGTAAAAATTCGTTGTAAGACATATTCTTTCCTCCGTTATTTTTAACGGCATTTTCTACCGTCATAATTATATGATTTAATAATACAACTATTTATAGAGCAATTTTGTGATATTTTGTTAATAATTTATAAAAATATATCAAAAAGCGGCACTCTCACTGAGAGTACCGCTACATATTATTCTTCCTCGCGGATAGTCTTAACGCCAAAAACAAAATATACCACATGGCAGACCCAAACCACTGCCACTGTTCTGCCCGCGCCCTCGTCACGAAGCACTATGAGTATCACCGCTTCGTTAAGGCTGTCATGATTGCCTGTCGGCTCGTCAAGTATAGCGAACATCTTGTCCCTTGCCGCCATGCCGTTCATAGCAACGTGAAAAAGAAAGCTGCCTAACCTTCTCATTTGTATGAAAAAAAATCAGCCGAGAGCATCAAATTACACAGAGCGTCATTGTCCTTAAATTATTACCTGAAAATTATATCATATTTTTGCAGTTTGTCAACTGTTGTGGAGTTTAAGCTATTTCAACTTCTGTGGAATTTTATTTACCCGAAGATCATCTTGAGCTTCACTATCAAGCATCGCTACCAATAAACCGCTATCAGCAAAATATAGCTTAAATTTATTGTTGTCATAATTCCCTTTCAAGGGTAATTCAGGAAAGTCTAAACAGTAACACACATTTATGATTCCAGCATTGTCAAGCCAATCAATGCACTGCCTCTGCGATAGTTACTGCCACATTTCCTACTTTTGTGAGATCTGTAACGTCCGATGAAAGCCCACCGCTGAGGGTGAGATCTGTGCTTATTGTGAGAATTTCGTCATCGACAGCCTTGCCCTCGGCTGTAGGTATGGTAAATTCGTCATTTGTGAAAGTGCCTTTTACAATGCTGTATTCATCAAGAGGCTGGTATGTAAGATCAACGTCGATTGCCGCATTGGAATGGTTTGTAACGCTTATATCATTGCCCTTTGCAGACCATTCGCCCTTGGTATCAATGTCATATTCGTGGGTTTTAGCGTTCCAAGTCTTTGTTCCGTTCACGCTGTATGTGAACTCCATTTCGCCCCACACAACGTCGGCACTGATAGTTTTTGAAGTCTTGATATCCTCAACATACTTTGCCTTTACAGTGATATTCTTTTTGATGTTTCCGTCATCAGCCTCCGCTGCAAACGCCGCCGTGCTGAGAGTTGCCACAAGTGCAAATGCAATTGTGATAGAAATTGTCTTTTTCATAAGTGAGTTCTCCTTTTTTATAATTAATTTTTATTACTTACATATTTGGTGCGTCGCCTATCCCGTCCCACCTGCCGTCAAGTCCAATAAATCGTCCGTCAATAGTGGTGTTCTTTGCTATTGAACTGTTTCTGTCTATATAGTACCAATCGTCATTAACATTGAGCCAGTCTGTGTGCAATTTGCCGTAATCCCATGGATAAGACAAATCGTACTCGCCACCATTGTTGCTGCCTGTGAGCACCTTGCCGTCTTCATCGGCATAATACCATTCTTCTCCGCCGTCCTTAAACCAACCTTTCACCATATTGCCGTCTTTATCAAAATAGTACCAATCACCAGTGTCCTCATCCTTTACCCAGCCAGTTTCCTTATAACCAAGTCGAAAATAATACTTTGTGCCGTTCACGTTTGCCCAGCCGTGAGGATAGACATTCACTGTAACAGTGCCGGTAGTCTTGCTTTCAAAATGCTCTGTTGGTTTACCTGACAGGCTCAACTTACAATTCTTACTTTCTGAGATAGGCACTATTAGCTCACTGCTTGAAAAATAGCCTTTTATCTCGTCCATGCCCTCTGCTTGTTTGTATGAAAAATCCGCCATAACACCCACATTTCCTGTGTTTGTCAAAGTAAAATTTCCACCGCTGTCAGACCAACAGCCACCTTTATATGAGTGGGTCTCAGGATCCCACTGCCCGTCTGTATAGGTGAACTCCAATGAGTCCCAAGTAATGTCGATGCTCACCTGCACTTCTGAGTCAGAATTATCCGCAGATGCAGAAACAGACACTAACAACGCCGTGGCAATTCCCATAGCTGCAAAAAAAGCTTTTACCTTTTTATCCATATTTCACCTCTCATCATCTGACATTATGACAGCCGCCATAGTGTCCACCATTGCTCACTCAACTGTTTTAGTATCATAGCTCATCGTCTGCACAAGCACTTTTGCTGAGTTTTTCTATTATTCTCATTTTCATTGTTTAACAAGCATCTCTAATTAACAGCATGAATATTTATAATAATTATCTATGATTCTTAACAAAAAGTCAATAATATTTGCACAAACGGCAAAAAAGTTGCACAAGCGGTAGGTGATTTGGTGTACGGAAAGCAAAGCCTCCCACAGAAACAATTCCGTGGGAGGCTTGTTTATTATATCAAATACTTATTATCTCACTCATCGTCCTCTCCCACAGCCGAAAGCTTTTTATATCGGCGGTGTTCGATTATCTGCTGTTTGTGCTGTTCAAAATACTCGTCATATCTGTTTCTGCCAAACTTTGCTATCAGCTTATGATTATAATTCATAAGTTTGGCTGTAAATTCATCACTATCAGCGTAATACAAATTAAGAAAATCATTATGATCATATCTTTGACCCTTTCGGTCAAAGTCAAGCAAGTCAAGAAGCATAGCGGCATTAAAATCTATTTTCAGATCTTTATGGCTAAGGTTTTCTGCCTTTTCATCACCCACCATATAAACATGGTACAATTCCGGTTCAGCAATAAATCTGTATTCATAACCGCCCTCTTTGTTCTTTAATGAAGCGGTGATAATTGCTTTTTTACTCTTGATATCATTATTGAAAAGACCCTTTATACGGCTGAGCAAACGATATGTTTCATAAAACTTCTTCTCTTTTATATCTCCACGAAGAATGTTTTCCTCAGAATCCTCCTTGCTGAAAGACTTATTCCCAGCTTCGCTTTCAAACAATGCCTTTGCCGCAACAGCGTTCCAATAATTTTTCACATATACGCCCTGACCATTGTCCTGATCCTGTTCTACTCTGAAATATCCGCCCTCAGGATAAATAGAAAAGGTCGTTTTGTCAAGCTTTTGCGAGAGGCTGTGCCTTTTTGCATCGGCGGCAGCACCACGGACGCTGACAATAATAACATTTCCAACTATTCTTATAATGCCTATGGCAAGATTGGCGGCTATCACAAAAGGCAGGATAAAGCCCCATGTAACAGCAAAGGTCGCACGCAGGGCAATAAGGATTATCCACAAAGGTCCCCATATGGTCATACCTAGATCGACCTCATATTCCTCACGGGTCATCTCATCTTCAAGGAGGACAACTTTTGAAAAGTTATTATACACAGAACCAAACACATTGAAGCCCTTTCGCCCTATCCTGAACGGAAAGCCTGCCGCAAATATCCAGCAAAGCACGCCTGAGATAAGTGCAGTGAGCCAATAATATTCAAAATATTTTGCCTGCTTGAAGCTTATTTGCCTGTTCAGAATTTTATTCACAGGCTTTTGCAACGGAGTCACTTTACTAAAGATATTTTTCAGGCTGTTGTCAATATCAGTATACGAAGCCTTTTCACCGTCTTTGACAACGCCAAAGGCACTTCCCACAGTGACGGTTTGCTTTGAGTTTTCAGCTATATACTTATCATATCTGTCATCGTTTCCTGCGATCTTAGGTATAGCAAAGGTCACAATGACAAGTGCGACCACAAGTATCACAAACTGCATCAGGGCTGTAACAATGTTTTTCATTTTCCATATGTTCCTTTCAAATATGATCTTCTAAATACATTATAATATATTGGAAGGGATTTGGCAAGAAGTATCATAAGAATTTTTCGCCATTATAAAACAAACAAAATGCTCTGCGGAATCACACTCTCCGCAGAGCATTTTGTTTTAGTATAGCTTTCCGTTTTTCTTGTAACCGCCGTCAGCCTCAGAATATTTAAGGCACATAAACTGCCACTTGTAATTCCATTGTGGGCTGTCATAGACCTTTTCTCCGACTTCCAGCAGATAAGTCACTCCGTCTATCTTTATCTCGCCCCAGAAGTGCTGTCCTCCGCCCTGGCGGTTGCCCATAACAAGGTTTGCGTCATAGCCGAGATAAACCATCATTTCCACCAGTGCGCCATTGTAATCAGAACATTGACCTTCTTTGTAAACAAAGATATTCTTGCTATGCGAGCCTGTCGGTATCCTGCCATATTTCAAATTCTTTCTTATCCAGTCCGCAGTATATTCGATCTTCTTTGCCGCCGACCAATCTTTCTTGAAATGCTTTGAGGCAAAGTTTTTAAGTATCTTCTTCTCCTCTGCTGTAAGAGTGTGCGTCGAGGTCTTTGTTTTCTTGCCCTGAACGTTGTAGATCTTATAAGTGCTGTGGCTCTTCTTTGTTGCCGCATTAAGTCTTGAAACAGTGTTTATCTTGCATTGGATACCCGTCCAGCTACTGTAAACCACCTTTCCGTTTATGGTCTTATAAGCCCTCATTTTGAAGTGATAATTCTTTGAACCTGAAAGATTTGATTTTGTATAAGAGGTTGTGCTGTTCTTTGTTATCTTCTTGAGCTGAACATAATCGTTATAGCAATCCTTTGGCATACTATAGTAATCGTTATGTGGGATAGTCCACTCATCGCCCTTGCACCAGTATATCTGATATCCATCAGCCTTTGTGTTCTTCTTCCAGCTTATTGTGACTTTCTTATTATAAGCCTTTACCGTCATTTTCGGAGTGGATAACTTTGTGTTGCCTTTTACTGTTATATAAGGGCCAGTCTTAGAGTTGTATTCAAGCTTTACGGCATAAGTATAACTCGTTGCCTCTGAAAGCTTCTTGTCAGTATAGCTTGTGGAACTCGTGACCGTCAGACGCTTGTAGGTCTTTTTCTTTGGATCATAGCGATAAACCCTGTATTTGCAATTGCCGATCTTGTTCCAGCTAAGCTTTACAGAAGTGGTAGAGTCAGCGGTAGCCTTAAATCCCTTTGGCTTTCCAAGGACGATCTTGAATGTTGTCGAAACAGGGTACCTGCTTTCGTAGTTTCCGCCAAGAGTAACAACAGCGGTCGCTGTGCCTACATTTGTGTTATTGTAATATGTTACAGTATAGTCAGAACTCTTGATCATATTTCCATCCGCCTTGACAAAAAGGCTCGGTCTGACAGCTTTGCCAGTATAATCCACATCAGCTATCTTTAGTATCTCGACCTCAGAAACAGCTTTCGGGCTGATAGTGAAAGGCACTGTCACATATCCTGTATAGCCGTTCATGCCTTCTATGGTCATATAGCCTGTTCCGGCATTCACATTGTTTGTATATGATACATTATAATCAATGCCACATCTTAGCACCACATCACTAACTGTAACAACAGGTGCAGGAGTCTGAGCATAGCCCGTGTAGGTGCAGCTAGTATCCACAGAAATATTCTCGCTGGATATTTCAGCCTCTACAACGTTATACTCAAAGGAATCGGTTCCATTAAAGTTGCCGATACCTTTAATATAAGCATAATGCCAGCCAAGCTCGCCACAGTCGTCCTCATATTCGATCTCATAGTCAACGCCCTCAGCAAGCACAATATCATTGTATGTAACAATAGGTTTTGGCTGAACAGGGTTACCGGCACAGTAGCTCTGCTCATACTCGCAGTCAATATTCGCACGGTAAATATCAGTTGGCACGATATTGAAATTCTTTGTAAAGCTTCCTGTGTAATTACCTATACCGGTGAAAGTAGCCGTTGCAGTACCTACGTTTATGTTGTTCTCATAAGTAACAACATAGTCCTCGTTCTCAGTGAGCTGGTAATAGTTGTTGCTGTCCATAAGAGAATAGCCATAAAGCG
Source organism: Ruminococcus sp. RTP21359st1_H3_RTP21359_211015 (assembly GCF_040909065.1). Taxonomy (NCBI): domain Bacteria; kingdom Bacillati; phylum Bacillota; class Clostridia; order Eubacteriales; family Oscillospiraceae; genus Ruminococcus; species Ruminococcus sp. RTP21359st1_H3_RTP21359_211015. Next base: position 18,935 of record NZ_JBDGDD010000023.1, on the reverse strand, counting down.
TCTTTTCCGTGCCGTCATACGTCTGATCGCCTTCATACCAACTGCTATACATATCCTCAGTCAACTGAATGGCTTCATCGTTCTCCGACGTATAAAGACCGACTTCCTCTCCGCCAGCAGGAATTTGCTCCTCTGCCTCAGCTCCAAAGCATACCACTGCACTTTGCAGTGCAAGACACACTGCCACTGCCGTCGTAAGCGTCCGCTTAAATAACTTCATATTATTTTTTCCTTTCCACTATAATTTCTCACATATTACTAATTTTATCACAAAGGTGTGACAATGTCAAGATAAAATACAACAAATAGAAAGCCTCATGACATTCAGTTAGATCGTGAAGTGGAGGATGTAAAATACGGTGATACCACACAAGAATAAGGAGGTCTGATTATGATCTCTGAATTTGTACGAGAACAAAAAAAGATATATTCCGACGGCTTGATAGAATCAATATAAAGGAAATTTTATATCTGTATATATGCTCAACGCAGCGTATATACAGATTTTTGTTTCAAAAAGATTCTTAATTTTCTGAAATTTAAAAGCAGAGTTTTGTGTACATACAACATATTATACTGTATATGTGATAAAAATTAGTCATATTGTTCAATTAATCTACGAAAAATTGTGCTAAAATACGAAAATTATTTGTGTAAACGTTTTACTTAAATATTTAAGTTGACTTATTTTACTTTTAATAATATAATGTTTTACGTTGACAGAGTTAAGGCAGCAACGCACGAGGATAATACAATGCTGCCTTAGAATACCGGTATAAAAAAATAATTGTATAAGAGGAGCTTTTTATGGTACAGAACAAAACTTTTTCTGCAAAGGCATTACAGACTTTTGTTGCTGTAATGTTTGCCGTAATAACCTGCTTCGGTTTTATGACAACACCGACCGCAGATGCGGCATCAGGATTTTATGTAAACGGTACTAGTATCTATGACGCTAGCGGAAACAAGTTCGTTATGCGTGGCGTGAACATTGCTCATGCATGGTACACAGAGAAGACTGAAACTTCTATCAAGGGCGCTGCAAACAACGGCGCAAATACCGTAAGAGTCGTACTTGCAAACGGCTCAAAGTACACAAAAACAAGCGCACAGGAAGTAAAGAACATCATCAGCTGGTGCAAGTCAAACAAGCTGATATGCATTCTCGAAGTACATGATGCAACAGGCAGCGACAGCACTTATGATCTTAACAAGTGCGTTGACTACTGGAAGGAAATGAAGAGCGTTCTCAGCGGTACTGAGAAATATGTTATCGTAAACATCGCAAATGAGTGGTGCGGCACATGGAACGGAAGCGCATGGGCTGACGGCTACAAGTCTGCTATCCGATCTGTAAGAAACGCAGGCATTACAAATATGCTTATGGTAGACTGCGCAGGCTGGGGACAGTATCCTGACAGCATCAAGGATTACGGTAAGTCTGTTTTCAACGCAGACTCACAGAAGAACACCGTATTCTCCATTCATATGTATGAATACGCAGGCGGAAACGCGTCAACTGTAAGAAACAACATTGATAACGCACTCAACATCGGTGTGCCTGTTGTTATCGGCGAGTTCGGCGGTCAGCACACAAACGGCGACGTTGATGAGGCTACTATCATGAGCTACTGCACAAGCAAGGGCGTAGGCTATCTTGGCTGGTCATGGAAGGGCAACAACTCTGACATGAGCTACCTCGACATCGCAAACTCATGGGACGGCTCAAGCCTTTCTTCATGGGGAAATACACTTATAAACGGCTCAAACGGAATTAAGGCAACTTCTAAGACCTGCTCAGTTTACAGCGGTTCAGGAAGCTCTTCCGGCGGTTCTTCTTCAGGAACTTCAACAGATTCCAACGGCGGAGTTCTCGGACTTGACGGAACATATTACATCAAGAGCGCACTCAGCGGCAAGTATCTTGACGTATACAAGGCAAAGGCTGACAACGGCACAAACGTTCAGCAGTACAGAGGCACAGGCGGAAACAATCAGAAATTCAAGCTTGTAAGCGACGAAAACGGCTATTACACTATTTACACAGGTGCATCAAATTACAAAAGCTGTCTTGACGTATACAACTGGAGCAGGGACAATGGTGCTAACATCAACCAGTGGCAGTATCACGGCGGTGACTGTCAGAAATTCCAGCTTGTAAAGATCGGCGACGCTTATGCTATCAAGACAAAGATCTCAGACTGCTACTCATGCCTTGACGTTTACGAACAGAACACAGCTGACGGAGCAAACATTAACCAGTGGAGCTACTGGGGCGGAAAGTGCCAGCTTTGGTATCTTGAATCAACATCAGGTTCTTCCTCATCTTCTTCAAGCAGTTCAGAAAGCAATTACAAATCGATTTTCTGGGGTTCTTCAACTGCTTCAGCATGGGGTCAGGCTGCTTCAGCAATGACTTCAAAGAATGGCGGAAGCTTCAACGCATATGACATTCAGTCAAACGGCTACTTCTACGTTGAATACTCAGGAACACAGAATCAGGTAGAATTTGTCCTTCAGAGCTGGTCAGGCGGAGCAGAGTGGGCAAAGGTTTCACCAAGCGAAACAGGCACAGCAAACGGACACTACTACGCAAAGTATTCTTACAACAACTGCAAGTCAGCATTCGGCACTTCCGATTTCGGCGGAAAGCTGGATCAGATCCATGCAGGTGCAGCAAACGGCACAGTAACGATCTACTCTGTATGCTACTGCTGGTGATCTAAGATTTTTTCAGACTTCATACTGTTTCACAGCGGTATGAAGTCTTTTTTATGCAAAAAAATTTTAACTGTACCTTTGGTTTTCTTCCTTCAAAAAACAAAAAATCAGAGCCTACTGTTATTTATGAGTTGCCTATACGGATCGTTCGCTTTAAAATATCAGATGACAGCTATGAAGTAATTGCTACAAATTTATCTGAAGATCTTTTTTCTTCTGATGACCTTAAATACACCGTGTGGCTTAGATATTTTCACGCAATTTTATTTCTTGATTTTATTAGCTTAATGATATTGATAGAAAGCCATGCGAATTTTTCTTAGATTGTTTGGATCTCTATCACGAATTTTCCTTCGGAGTTCACCTTCAGACGCAATGTCTTGACATATCTATTGCAAAAGTTCTCCATTTCTTTCATGGTAGCGGTCACTTTTGTGGCTTCATATATCTTGTGAGTAAGCTCCAGAGGGTTCTCTCCAATGAGTGAGGGCAAATGCTTTTCAAGCTCTGCAAAGAGTACGGCACGTTTCAACTCCTCCGTGCCTGCGGTGCAGAAATCATCAATGGCACAATAATAGATGCCGTGCTGTGCGAGGGCGTTTTTGATCGCCGTTCCACACTTCTCGTATTCGTACATAACGAGAAACTTTGCTTTCGGCAGGCTCTCGATAAGTCCCCAAAAGTCCGAATCACTTGACACAATAATAAAAGATGTTATCCCGTCACGGTAGAAGTCCGTGACTACGCTTGCGGTCATTCGCACATCGACCAGTGACTTTCTGTCTGTCACTCGGTCGATTTCTATATGTTCAACTGGTATCTGCGTGAATTTAGAGAGCCAATCCCAGCCTGCGGTAGTGTTCGGATCGTCATATAGCGTGATCTTCTCGATCTTAGCAAGCTCCTCCTGATTCAAGCCTTTCAGAACACTATAAAGCTTGTATGGATCAGAGTTCTCACAATCGACAGCTATAGCTGTTTTCTCGGTGCTGTCAATAAAATTATAGATATTGTTTCGTGTTTCATCATCTGCGTCCCGATATTTCGTATAATCGGTGAAGCTGTCATTATGCTGACCGTAGATGATCTTCAAAAACTTACGGTCGGAATAGATGATGCTCCCGACTTCGGCAGGTTGCCAGTGAATATACATCTGAAATGGGTAATGTTCGATATTCGCCATATATTTATTGAACTCGGCTTTCATTACACCGTTCTTATTATATTTCGGGACAAAGAACAGATCTCTGATATACTCCCAATTCAGCCAATCGTAGAATAGTTGAGAGCATTTGTCGATATTTTCATTGATGAGTCTTGTAAACTCCTGCATATACTTCTCTGAACGGCAATTCGCTTGGATAATGGTAAATCCCCATTTTTCAAGCTGTTTGATATTATCCTTATCGTACCATTCTATGTTATGCAAATTTTTGAGCTGAAACCGCATAAGATCATCGGTCTTTTTGAACTTCTGCATCAGTACGGTTCGCAGCTTACATAAATATCGTATGGTAGTAGCGTCTTTGTCGGCTTGGAGCTTCTCGATAAGTTCGGAACATTCACCGTAACTCACGGTCAGAGCTGACATTCGGACGCCTATCATATAGGCTATAGTAGTAACTACCTCTTTTGTATCAACGGTCAAGTAAAACCCTCCTATTCATTTAATATGATCTTCAATTGCCGTCATTATCCTGTTGAGCCGATTTTATCATGGTCTTGCTGATAGAGATTTCTGCGCTCTCCACCCGTTTGATTTTCTTGTATAATACACAGTTTACTAATTCTTCGTTTTTGTTATCCATTGCGATTCACCTCCGCTCTGCTCTATATCCTGATTATAGCACAACTGGCGGTATATTGCAACGCTATTTGTTTGCAAAAGGTTTACAGATTGACTTTTTCGGGGCGGTTTGGTATAATAAAGATAAATGAGAAAGTGATATAGCTTTCTCTGCTAAATCGGAATTTAGAGGAGTTGTGGCTTATGAATTTAAAAATGATACGTTTATCCAAACCAAATCCGGATAACCTGTTTTCTAACTATGAAAATCAATTAGAACCGCAGTATTTTTTCACATCCTCGGTTTCAAAGACCTTATTTGAAAATAGCCAAAGAACTTTATTGCAGATTTCTGAAGATGAAATACGGGATTATATCAACAATGATGATCTGTGTAATGATGAAGAGGGAATGTTCCCGAAACGATCGGTGCTTACAGGTGAGTGGTATATTAGGTCAGTATCATTTGAAGATGATATTCTTTCGATTGAAACAGCACTGCTTGGAACTGATCTTGGATATCCAGACGATTATTTGGGATTAGAATTGATATTTATTTATGATGATGAATCGAAAGAATTTGCTTTTGACGGGATAAACAGTTCTGCACTGTAAATTCTCATTTAGCTTAGTAACTGAATATACCCAAACACGGATAACCGTCCTCATCAGACGGCTATCCGTTTATTATTCCGCATTTTCACAAAAAAAGAATGCAAAAACATTACGGCAAATAAGGTTTATTCTACTGTATTTTCCCTCTCTCCTCCACAAACTCCACCAAACACATATCCTCCACAGCTATCCTAGTCTTGTCCATAAAAACAAGCTCATTAGTATAGCTGTCATAAATTCTCACTATGCCTGTCTTGGTCTGATAACTGCCACCACTTTTTCTCTTATCGGGAACAAAATATGTCACCCTTATCTCAGGGCGTTCATCAAGCATATCAAGCAGGCGGTTGAGATCGTCATTGAGCTTGTTTACCTCGTCCTCGGTCAGCTCCTCCCTGATTTCGGTGTATCTTGCGGTTTCATCAACAGCAGCGTCATAGCCTGTCAAAGCTGCAAAAGGGCTGAACTGCACCGCCCTGTCCGATATAGACATTTGCGGATGATCGTCATAGTGCGGACGTGAAAACTGCTTTATGTCATAATAATTGTCATACATTGTAAGTTCCACCTTTCATGCCTTGTGACCGCCTATACTGCGGTTGCGCTCTCTTGCCGTAGCTCCCTCGGTATAGTTCGTGCCTTTCAAAATGGCATTTTTTCCATATTTGTGCTTTATCAAGAGCATTGCTTCCTGCAATGCCCTTTCTTTTTCTTCTGCGTTGTTATCAGCATTTGCCGCTTCCGCCATATCAAACAAGCTTATCTGCTCATAGCTCTCAACTTCGGGAATATCCTCTTCTCTTATGACATTACAGGCGGTCAGATTAAGCCGTCTTGCAAGCAAAGTCTTGTCGATAATTCTGTCAAAAAGAGCCATGGTTGCGTCTATTATTTTTCTGGTCGAGGAAGTGTGCCTGCCTAGATTTTGAGTGCCATGGGCGTGCTTTGGTATCTTCCTGCCATAGTGGTCGCAAACCACCTCGCCCGTATAGTGACCGTCCGCCAAGCTTTCTTTATCATACCCCACAGTGAGAACGATCTGATTTGTTACAACGCCCTTATCCACAAGGTCAAGGGACAGCATATCAGCCATTTCCCACAGAATAAGCCTTGTGCGCTCATAATTACACGGCTCTTGCAAGACCTGCCCAGAGGAAATGCTGTTGTTTGAGGGGCGGTATGACTTCACGTCAGGTATGGCGGTAGGCTCGATACCCCATGCGTGGTCGATAAGAAGCTCGGTATTTTTGCCGAAAACCTTGTAAAGCTTCCCTATAAGATAATGGTCCAGCGACCAGCGTGAGATATCCCCCATGGTGTAAATACCAAGCTTTTCAAGGCGGCTCGCTGTGCCTGCGCCCACACGCCAAAAGTCCGTGATAGGGGTATGCCCCCACAGCGTTTCTTTGTAAAGCTGTTCGTTCAGCTCTGCGATACGGACGCCGTTTTTATCCGCAGGGATATGCTTTGCCACAATATCCATTGCCACCTTACACAGATACATATTCGTTCCAACGCCTGCTGTGGCGGTTATACCTGTAGTTTTCAGCACGTCCAAAATGAGCATTTGTGCAAAGCCACGTCCGTCAACGTTATAAAGCCCGAGATAGCCCGTTGCGTCAATAAAGACCTCGTCGATAGAATAGGCGAAAATATCCTCCGGTGACACATATTTCAGATAAATACCGTATATTTTTGCACTCACAGCCAAATATTTCGCCATTTGCGGAGTTGCCACGATATAATCAAGCTCGCAGGCAGGGTCGGATAGCTCCGAATAGATATAGCTTTTCTTTGCAAACTGTCTTTTAGGAGCTTTCTGCAAACGCTCCTTATTGACCTGCTCCACACGCTGAATGACCTCAAAAAGCCTTGCCCTGCCTGAAATACCAAAGCTTTTCAGTGACGGTGACACTGCAAGACATATAGTTTTCTCCGTTCGGCTCTCATCAGCCACCACAAGGTTTGTATTCAATGGGTCAAGCTGCCTTTCCACGCACTCCACCGAAGCATAAAAAGATTTCAGGTCTATTGCAACATAGGTCTTTTCCATAGCATCACCGCCTTTTTCCTTTATGTATAATAGTATACCACGAAACTTTCTGTTTTACAATAGAAAATCGAACAAAAGTTCTGAATTTTTAATTAACTCTTTTCATGGCAGTTGACAAAGTAAAAAACGTCCCCGAGGGAAACTTGGGGACGTTAGTGTTATATTGGGTTTTAAGACGGCATACAATAGTCTACCAAGCTTCACTGTCATAAGGCTCAATAGGAACATTGTAATTCTCTGTTACCTTATAATACTTATCAGTGTCAGTGTCTACCATAAGAACATTTATATCTCCTGTGCTGAGCACATCTCCGTCAATGTAGTAGTGACTCGCTCCGTCATAGTAGATATCGTTAAATCTGCGATCGCCTGAAATCGTGTTGGTATGGACATGCCCTGCCACCACCTTTTTATCAAGTCCGTGTATCTTGCCAAGCCGGTGAGGATACTGCTCTGTAAAAATATAATCCTCGGTGCAGTATTCCCAAGCATTGCCCGAATCCTCGTCAATGCCAGCGTGGACAAAGATAGTGTTGCCCTCAACATGATATCTCGGCAGACGTTCAAACCAATATCTATACGAGTCATCAGAGTCATCATATTCGCCGCTGCCTAGCATTTCATTGACCGAAGAAAAACCGCTCATCACCATTTCCTCGTGGTTGCCAAGAAGCGCCACCACCTTCCTATGACCATATATGTTCTGCAAGCCCATTATCTTTTTAAGCACAGCTATATTGTCCTCACCGCCGTGGATATAATCTCCCAGAAAGATAAGCTTTGTGTCAGGCTCGTCAAGGTGGTCAATGACAAGCTCCAAAGCGTCGCAAAGTGCTGAATAACAGCCATGGATATCACTCATGCAGTATATTTTCATGCTTTTCTCCTTTTGTATCATTAGTTTGGTCGTATTTAGCTATCAGTTTTTCCATGTCCTCAGATCTTGTTTTGACCTTACGCATAACTAGGTCGAGCATTTTTTCAGGTTTTCAAGCTTATCTTTTATATTTTCCTTTTCTGCCATAGTTTGCCCTCCTATAACAATTATCTCTATAATTATATTGTATCACAGGGAATATATCCCTGTCAATCAGCTACGCCACACGAATTATAGTATTTGAAATTATCTTGAAAAAAATATCTCCTTTCTCACTTGTTCCAGGGGTGATACTGTTATAAACAAAGGCTGAAACACAGCCGTCTATGCCGTCGCCTTTCATATCAAGGCACTCACGCTCGGCTTTCCAATCGTTTTTGTACGGACTAACATAAAGCACTGCATTGCCACCTATGATAGCATATGGATAACACTTATCCTCACGATACTTCTGAAACTCATCAAACGCCGCCAGAGCCTCTGCTTCCGCTTTTGTGAGCTTCTTTCTGTTTATTCTTCCACTCCCCATTCTGTCTGTCATAAATTTCATGCGCTTTTTGCTTTCTTCCACAAGCTCTTTTTTAGTTGCAAGGACTAGCTTATCATCGCATGAGTACTGCTCCTCGCCCTGCCATATCATAGCCTTTTTGTCATATGTAAAATCTATTGGCAGGACAAAGAACACCAGATTTTTACCTCTGTATGCAAATCTGTCTATCTCAGCTATAGCCCTTTTTCTTGTAGGATAAACGCCCCCGCACATACACAATCTATCATACTTTCTGCCGTCCGTCCTGTTGTATGCCTCTACTCTCCACTTTCTTGCGTCAGCGTCACAGTACATAGAATAATAATCATATATCACCGTCTTTTTGCCCTCCTCGATCATGATGACCTGTGTACCATTTCTTTGCTCGTCAAATGGCGGAATGTTATCTGACAATGCCAATCTCTCAATTACCTCTGTGTTAAAAATCTTTGTGTTCTTTTTCATAGCCTTACCTCCGTATCAACTCTGTCTTGACCTTATGTGCTTATTATAGCACCTTTAAGGTTCTGTTTACTGTTCCAAAATGGTCTGCGGTGTGTTTTTTGATTTTATTCCCTTTTCAAGCTTCTGTATATATTATAGCACCCACTTAGTACAGTTTACCGAACCAATTCGGCACAATTATGATATATTCTTTTTTTCTTATATTTTTTTGCGAGATATTTGATAGTGTATTTCTCATACAATAAACTTTTCTGCACCCTGTTTTTGCTACAGAAAAATGATATAATAAAAAACCGACAAGAAGAGAGGATCAGTTATGATGATGAGAAGAGACGTTGTTGCAGGATAGAAAAAATAGTTTGCCAAAATTAATATGACATTTGAATTTTTGAAGCCACGTATTTCAGTGTTGATAATCGAGACTTGATAATTCAGCTTGAGATTAAATGTACTGAAATTGCAAGAAAATGTGATTTATGAAAAGAGGTAAAGCGCAGTGCCAAACATATGGTACAAAAACAAAGAAACCGATACTATTTGGTAGAAAGATGACCCTACAGTTATCGGAGTATGGATATTCAGCTTTGACAAAACCACTGAATTTAATATGTTCCATGATTATCCTTATAAATTAACAAAAGAGCAGAAACAGATTTTTGATAAAGAAAATCCCGAATGGACGGATTTCTTTAAGGATAGAAAATAACAGATACAAGGTATTCATTTTGTAATTAGATAAATCTCTGATATCCAACATAATAAAAAAGCCCACAGACTCGATCACATTGATCGCATCTGTGGGCTTTTGAAATTTTACCACACATCATATATCTTAGCCTTTTCCTCGTTGTAATCATCAGGAAGCGTTCCAATATCCCAGCCGGAGTTGGTAGTTTCTATGTAAAGATAATGGCTTCCATTGTAATCATAGTATGTACCGGGGGCATCGTCTGTCGCCTTTACTCCTATTGCAACGTGTTCAGGAAGCTCAATAAAAATGCAGCCATAGCCAAGCTCTTTGAGCAAAGCTCCCAAAAGTATGGACGAGTCCTCACAATCACCGCACTGGTCATAAAGCGTTTCCAGAGGATATTTTGGAAAATCAGTATATCCCGTTGAGGTCATGTCGTCAACATACTCTATGCTCTGCACGAAATTTGCAGTTTCTCTTATAGTCTCAGATTCGCCATAACCGCATTGGTCGCAAAGGCTTTTTATTTCGTCTGCAAGCTGTTTTACGAGCTTATGATTATTGTCGTCACTTACATAGTTATGATAATCTTTCACATATGAGTATCTCAAAAGACTATGATAATATTCATACATATCATCCTGAATATTCATTGATATTTCAAAGGTATATCGTTTGTCATAGCTCGTCCAGTTAAAAGTCCTTTTCGACCATGTGGGGTCTGCAGGCTGAACATAGTCAGGCTTTCGGTCGTCACGAGGCTCATATCCGTCCTCATCAGTGACTATGGGTGTTTGCTGAGTAACTGTGGTAGTGGTCTGCTGTGTTGTTGTGGTGTATGTGTCGTATGTATTCAATCCCGGTCTTTTCTCTGGATACAGAAATTCATCAATTGTATTGCTAAATGCAAAATATACGCCCACTGCCACACAAATAGAGATAAGTAATTTCTTCATATATTCGTCCTGTTTTTAGTTGGTTTACGACTTTTGTCATATGTACATTATACTACAAGACGGTATAAAATACAATACTATTAGATATACTTTACGAATTTGTTCTTATTTTTGCTATGGTTTGATATTTTGCTAAATAGTTGAAATTTGTGAGGCGGTGGATTTCATTCTCACCTTTCGTGAATTTCTGTTATATTCATAGCATCTGACCTAACGGAACATTTTTTGTGACAATGAAGATCTATGCCATTGTCGATAGAGTCCTTTATGGCTAGTTTGTGTATGAAAAAAGCACCCGTTAAGGTGCTTAGTTCCGATGTTTGGGTATAAAAATACCGCCCGACCTTAGTCAAGCGGTAAAATTATTTATGCCGTTTCTCTTTATGCGATAAAGAGTTCCGAACCTGTTTCGATATCGCAAGCTTTCAACAGCTCAGTTGTACTTTTTGCAATATCTGACGGGTCATTGTATCTTGTCATTGCTACTGAAACGACTTCATATGTCCTGCCACTCTTATCGTACAACTTCGTACCATTTTTGAGCATTTCACACTTGCCGTCCAAAGTAACAGACAACATATCGCTGATTTTAAATACATCAAGAACTTTAAACATATCAGTCGCCTCCTTTTTCATTATATGCCTTTAATTCACTTTCATACTGTTGCAAAGCAATTTTTGTTTGTTCGACCTCAGCTTCTGTCAACTTATAAGCCTTGTTGTTTCGTAAAAGCTTTTTCTGTGCCTTGATCTCGCAATTAAGTCTTGAAACATAACTTCCGTCATTTTCTCCGTTGCGATATTGTGTTGCGTGGATAAGTTCTTCAAAAACACTGGCTCTGCCTGGATTTTGTTTAAGCAATATGGTCTTGTCATTGTAAGTAATAGCCTCAGCATTCTTACTTTTCAGGTAAGCGTCTGTTTCTTCGGCATAGGCTCAATATAGCCTGCTCTGGTTTTTCTATACATTGCTTCACTTCCTGCATTCATTATACCATATTTTTCGTTTTTGTCAACACCACCGCCATAATACAGTATACAGATTTCTGGAATATAACAAAAAGAGAATTAATTAAAAAGACACAAAAAAGTGATATTTGAAGATAGCCAAGAATTCTTGCAAAATCTTTTTGACATAGCAAAAAAAGAAAGCATATATATTTCCCAGAAAAAGATACAAGCAGCACCACGACAGATCACCATAACACTGTTTATAATTATAAATAAAATTGTATTACTTGATATATTTGTTCAACTTATAAGATAAGAAAATAAATGACATATTATATATTCAAAATAAAGAAGATATATCGTTTTAACGCAAATAATAGTTGTTTATTTTCTTTATCACGTTTGCCCTAAAAAAGCAATAGCCCAAGAAGTTTTAAAGATAATGCATTATAAAACAACAAGTTTTCATTTATATAAACATAAAGCTGTAATACGTAAGCAAATAAATAATAAATAAGGATAAGTGGCTCAGTTTTTTATTGACAAAGCACCTATAATTAGCTACAATATAAAAAAAGATGTAATTGACTTATATGTTATATCTATCTCTTTTCTTATACTGCTCATAATAAAATAGAATAATAAGTTACTCGGTATCTTTACTTATTCAAGCTTATAACAAAGATACTATCAATAGTGAAATTCACTGTCTTTCTTATTATATAATGAGTGTTCAACTTAGATAGTTGATATTTTCCGCCAATCAGTTTATACATTATATCCAAATACGTTTGCTATTACTTGTCAAAAATGCATAAACTTCAAATATAATTTTATTTTATTGATAAAATGCATTGACTTTTGAATAAAAATATGATAAAATTGAGTTGTTAAAAGAAGTATAAGTTTAGTGTATCTAAGTCATTTAGATGCTCTTTTTTTGTATCAAAAAATAGAGAGCTCACATTCGTAAAAAAAGAATGTGGGCTCTCTTTTTGCTTTTTTGTCGTGTTTACGAAATATGACAAAAAATTCACCTCAGCAATTCCAACAGGAAACATTTGTTGAAGTAAATTTAAACAATAAAAAATCTGAACATGCTCATGATCCATATTGTGGCATGTCAGCTCAACAAAAGTATTTTACGTTAAAAAAAACAATATCTTTAATTTGAAATAATTCATGCTATACTATTTGCTATTGATTTACGTAATATGAAATTGACAAGCTCAACGATACTAACAAGGAAATACTTGTTTAAAAAGTCCAACATTGCATTCCTGATTTTCGGAAACGCAAAAAAACAGTTTTGTAAAAAAATATAATACTCCCAAAATGGTTCCACTAATTGTTTTTTAGATCAATTAGTCTACCTGACCAGTAGCGCGAGGTTCGGCGTAAGAGAGCCACTAACACTATAAAGGTGTCCACTGAGTATGTCTTTCGAAAGACATACGTCTTCATTTGGTGGTCGGTCTATAATCCGATTCACTGGCCTTTGGTGCTGCTAAATAACACCTTTATACTGTTAGTATCAACCGCACTTGCCCCCACCAACACACAAATTAAGAACCATAAAAAGGAGTATTTCGATGAGCAAGTTTAAAATTGTAAATAGAATTATCGACGGTAAAAATGTAGAAGTAGAAATTGGTAACAACACGTTGCAGTATGTCTTAACAAATAGGCTAACTGGAATGCGCTCATTCGGTCAAAAGAAACACCGATTCAAGGTTTTAAAAAAGAGAAAGAAAGCTAAGGCTGTTAAGAGTCTAAAAAACAAAGGCTTTAAAGATGAAGAAATCAAAGAAATCTTGAAAGGAATAAACACTTTTAAATGGAAGATATTCTCTGAAGGCACTTTCAATCGATATCTCGGTGTATTAAAACAATTTTGCAAATATCTTAAAGAAAAGTTTCAGACAAGTCACCTAACAATGTTCGAGGCTGAAAAATATATACAGGAGTACATTGATGTACGAGAAGCAAGGGGGTTATCAGCTGATACTCTCAACACTGATCTTTCTGCACTTTGTAAAGTTTTCAGAAGAAGGACAATTGAATTTAGACACCCTCCTCGCCATGGGGTTCATTTAAAGAATGATCCGACAAAATACAATACTGAAACGGGTGAAACAACCCGTGATGTTGCATTAACCACAGGTTTAAGACGCCGCGAGCTCGGCCACTTAAAAGTCGATGATATAAAATTCATTGACTTTGAAACTGTTCACATATTCAGTGTGGGTAAGGGCGGTAAGCATAATCGCACAGTATTGAAAGGAATTATCGCAGTGGCAAAGCTAAAAGAATATATTAGTCGTGCAGAGAAAATGAATAATGATTTCTTGTTGACAAAGGCAGAAGCACGCGTTCCAGATGGGCTCCACTATTGCAGGGCAATGTGCGCTCAGAATACATACTATGCCGTTTTGCGGGAAATGGAAAATGATCCTGCAAAGCGTGCAGAATACATTCAGAAAATCAAGGATGAGTTTAAACGCTGCGGTAGAAAACTCAAAGAGAATCTCGACAAACCTTATCGACCTCGAGGATATAACAGAGAAGCAGCATTATCAATCGGCAAGCCAGTTGTCTACGATCGAGTAGCAGCAATGTATGTGAGCTTGTTCATACTCCACCACTTCCGCACAGATACTACTATCTTGCATTATTTGGTGAAATAACATCTTATATATGCAAAAAGCAAAGCCTGTTCATTATGGGCTTTGCTTTTTTTGTATTTAAACGTGCTAAAGTCCAACCAAGTTTATCAACATAGAAAGGGTGTGTCGGCGTAGCAGAAATTGTTTCGCCATTTACACCAATATGGACAAGTTCGTCAGTTTCATTGATATAGGTTTCGGTTACTGTTTTAACAGCTACTTCACCCGTCAACTCGTTCTCCGAAAGAACCCTATCGCCGACTTCGATTTCTTCAATCGGTTCTTGTCCGTCCTCAGTAGTTACAAGTGTACCTATGAGATTTAGAACAGCAATTATAAAATTGCTGTTCCAAATCTTATCAAACTACGGTATCATTCTATAAACTTCCGCCCATTAGAATTTCATTTAAGTATATATTCACTATTATAAAGCAGATCAACAAGTTCATCACTAATATACATTTTTTGTGAATACCCACTTACTTTTTGATACGGAACATTTTTCTTTATCCACCTAACAAGTTTATTATACTCCTTATTGATAAAGGTTCTGTCAGCATTTTTATCATAAAAATCATATGACGTCAACCAAAGCCTTCCACACCTAATAGATTTATCAGAATGCTTAATATGTGGAATCCAATACTCAATTACAGGATTATACGATTTGTCGATACGAAATTTATTTATATCTTTTATTTGCTTCAATTTTATTTTCCCAAACAAACTCGTATATAAGCAAACACTATATTCATTATTTATGTTTTCTTTTTCAAGTTTGTATAAAATATCAAAAGAACTATCAGGTAAAAATACATATCCTTCAGCATCTAAAAAATTAATAAAGTCTTGTTTGATTTTATCGTCCATATAAAAATTAATTTGTTTTCCCATAACAATCACCTTAATACATATATATTATTGGTTCAATATCACTATTATATGGAATGAAATAAATGGGTGCACCATTATATTGAGAAGAGTTCATTATATCCTCTATGGCTTTTGATTCCCTTGACACAGGCAACCCATTTTTGTTCACCTTTCCAACCTGGTATATAGCAACTATCTCATCACCATCATATTCAACAACATCAGCAAATCGTTTGCTTTTATATCCATTATGCCCATTACTTGGTGTAAACATATCTTCTGTTTTTATTGTGTTGCCACGGCTATCAATTGAATTCTTAATCTCATATGTTTTTTCTCTATGAGCTTCTCCTCCATTCCTACCATTAGGATTTGGGCAATCATTATGCACCAGCACCCCACACTCGCCCACAAAGTAAGTATGAAAATCCTCAACCTCAAAGTTATAAACCTTGATAGGTGATTCAAGAATTTCGTGCTGAACCCATTCAACTGTTACAAGTTCACCATTTGAAAGTACAAGTATATCGCCTGCACGAAGTGAACGTGCTAAAGTCCAACCAAGTTTATCAACATAGAATGGAGGATTTGGTGTAGCTGAAATCTTTTCTTAAATGATATGGACATGAATTAGTTTTTTCGGTTTATTTTTCATATCATTTGTCTTTTTGCTATGTTGAATGAAAGACTGTACTTTTCAGCTCATTATGTAGTAATTATAAACTCTAATACTTAAGTCCGATTTAATTAATTTTTCCTATGGTGATATTTCCTGAATGGTAAAATTCAATTACTTCTTTATAATCCATAGATAGTAACCATGTATTAAATGAAACAGCTAATACATCATCAACATTTTTTAATATTTCACAAAAATTGCATGATATACATGGGATATTATTTTTATCCCATAATATATAATACTTTGAAAATTTGTTAATATAAGCATTTAACTCTGAAACATTAGATATTTTTATTGACCTTCCTTTGAAATTCTCCCAATCTATACTTCCTGAAGATAAAATTGGATAGAAATTTTCAAACTTAGAAAATATCTCTTTTGATTCATTAAGTGAAAAAATTGTACATTTATTTAATACATTTTTACATTCTTGGAATAGAACATCACTTTCAAATTCCAAAGACATCAACCTTTTTTTATTTCGTTGTTTTAATAATTCATATTTTCTTTTTAATTCATCATTCATTTAACCAACCTTTAGTTCCATAAAGCTATAATAGATTTGTACTCATCGTAAGATATATCAATTGGAATTACTTTCTTGATTGCTTTCATGCCTTTACCATTAGAAAAATCCTCTATATTATAGTGAACTCCTATTTTTTCATCATAATCCAACCTCCATCTGACTTTCCCATCAAGAGATTGCGTTCCAATTTGCTTTCCATATCCATAGCTTTTCTCTAATCGTCCAATATATGGTTTTGCACCATTCGTGAATGTTCCTGTTTTATCCAGTTCATTTACCAGCGTGTTTCGTGCAGATTCATGTGTTTTCTCTTGATCCAAGAATATTTCTCCTGAATCAGAAGTCTTGCACATATTATGAACCAGAACACGGTTTTCACCCACAAAATAAGTATGGAACTCCTCAACTTCAAAGTTATAAACCTTGATAGGTGATTCAAGAATTTCGTGCTAATTATGGCATTTCTCACCAAAGCCCCAATTTCTCAAAAGTTTAACCCCACCTAGCCATTAATCACAACTAGTATTCATTCAAAAAACATGAACTTTATTAAGCGTGATGCTTTTTAATAATCTACCATAAAACTCTGCATAACATTCCATAGATAAATCACTTTGCTCATTATCATACCAAAAATCGATTGTAGCGTAAATGTTAAATCCATCGAAATCTCCCAAAACTAATGTATCAAAAAAATCATTAATGTTTTCACAGCATGTGATTTTTCCTGGATATTGATTTATTTCATAAAGAATCTCCTCAACTTCACACGCTATTTTACATGTTTTTTTCAGTTCGTCCCAATTCTGTTCCACTATTAGTCTTTGAATTAGATACATTTTTTCAATAAGTGTTCGTATTTGATATCCATGCATATTTTTCATCTCCTATTTTTCGGAATACTTGTAATAGTAGTGAAATCCCAACCCAACTCACCAACAAAATATTTATCAGCGTAATTAATTGCTTGAAAAGCTTCTTCTTTAGTTTTTCCTGCTTTTCTTAGTGAAATATATGCAACTTTTCTCTCATCACCATAAGTACCTCCATAATTATTATGACTTTGGAATTGGGTTGCTTTGTAGTGCTCTGTTCCCATCCTCGTCGAAGGTCCCTCTAAAGAAATAGCTGGAGCGTTACTACTGCTATATCCAGGCATATCTTTTACAGAAGCATTTTGAATAATATGGTGGGATTCTTTTCCTTCCTCGCCCCGTAATTCTTTATATTTTCCTGTATTACAATCATTATGTACCAGCACTCCACACTCACCAACAAAGTAAGTATGGAAATCCTCAACCTCAAAGTTATAAACCTTGATAGGTGATTCAAGAATTTCGTGCTGAACCCATTCAACTGTTACAAGTTCACCATTTGAAAGTACAAGTACATCGCCTGCACGAAGTGAACGTGCTAAAGTCCAACCAAGTTTATCAACATAGAATAGGTGACTAGGTGTTGCAGAAATAGTTTCACCGTTTACACCAATATGAACAAGCTCGTCTGTCTCATTGACATAAGTTTCAGTAACCGTTTTAACTGCTACTTCACCTGTAGTCTCGTCCTCCGAAAGAACCCTATCGCCGACTTCGATTTCTTCAATTGGTTCTTGTCCGTCCTCAGTAGTCACAAGTGTACCAGCAACAAAGCAATACGAAGTGCCAAAGTCCTTTGCAGAACCCCACATTGACGTTCCTGTCATTGCAACTTTAAATAAGTCGCCCTTTATCTCTTCCCATGTGAAACTTGCATCTCCACTTATGTATTTATCAGCCGTTTTTCCCAATTCATATGAGCCGATCATAAGATTTCCTGCTGATCCTGTTTTATGGAATGCAGTTACAAGTTTACATGACTTTCCTGTTTTCGCAAACACGCCTAATGCGTCGCCCGCTCCTGGCAATGCTGACACAAGGCTGCAAGCTGCGTTGTAATAATCTCCCTCTTTGGCATACCAAGCAGCGTTGATTCCGTCAAATACAAATCCAATACCCGGAAGCATTCCAAGCAGATCAAGAATATCATGCCCCGTAATTCCGTCAAGCCAGTTAAGGAACGGACTAAGTCCAAATGGGTCATTAAGGCTTATCGGGTTGCCGTTGACATATGCGTATCTGTTCAAAGTCGGGGTATTGACGATTGAACCCGTCATTACGTCCTGATTGATAAAACGCTTGATCTCGGGGTTGTAATACCTTGCCCTCATGTAGTACAGACCGTTATCGTCTGTGGATACTCCTATTCACCGGTTAAATACGGATTTATTCTGGATGTATTTCTGTACGATTAATTTTCGAATTAAAACTCGTACAGAAATATCCGAAAAAACAAATTAATGATCTATTAGACATTATACAAATATATAATTGTTATTAGTTCGTGAATTTTTGTATCACCTCAACTTTTATGTTATCAAAGCAATAAACACTATTCTCACAAAATTGCTTATAAACCCTTAACCAATAATTATACTTAGGATAGCTCCCGTCTTGCTTTGGCAACAGTTCTTGAATAACTTCTATATTTTCTGCTCTATAAAGC
>NZ_JBDGDD010000022.1:0-49682 GCF_040909065.1 Ruminococcus sp. RTP21359st1_H3_RTP21359_211015 | reverse complement strand
TTATATACAACATTGAGAACGTAGTAAAGATCAGAACGAATGAAGAGGGTTATGACGCACTTCAGGACGATTAAGCCTTAAAGATGACGGGTGACTACCCAATAAAATTGCCCCCATCCCACTTATAAATTATAGCTTGGAACCCGTGGTCGAGTAATTCGGCTGCGGGTTTCAAGTTTTGTGGAGAAGCTCAAGGCATTATGAATAGATAGACAAAAGGGACATTGCCGAACGTTGGCAATGTCCCTTCGTAAATTATCAGAAAAGTGATAGCTGCTCAGATAAATAAAAAGCGTGTTCCATATGTTGCTTTGCCTCTGTTTCAAGTATTTCGACATTTGAGAGTGGAAGGTTCTTGAAACGAAGCTGATAGACCATATCAAAGAAGCTCGTTACAGCCGCAGTTCCAAGATGCGTAAGACAGATCAGCTGTATATGGAAATGCCTTGCTATGCGGAACATAGGCTCAAGAAGGTGAGGCGAAGAGATCGGTCCGAATGGATTATCAAGGATCAGTACGCCGCTTGTTGAATTTAGATTGTTTGTAAGGCTTCTTGTGTAATTCATAACGGATACGATCAGGGAAAATAAAACAACAAATTGTTCTCCGCCAGAGTTTGCTTTCAGAGCGTCCTGCCATGAACGATAGCGGCAGTTCTGAATATTTTTATCGATCTTAAATACATTGATAGGAATGTTCTCATTGCCAATGTAGCAATTCAAGAGGCGTCTGATATTAAGATGATCGTTATGAGTTTTCGTTGCTGTTGTATTTTCAGACAGATGCTTTTGGACTTGTTCAGTTATGAAATGATCGATCCTTTTATAAGGCTGATCGCTGTCTGGATCAATCTCAGGCAAAACTATCTGTATCATATGTTTTTTTACGTTACCGATCTGTACGACCGATCTACCAGACAGTGTTTTTAGATTATCATATAAACGTCCGGCACGCTGTTTGCAATGATCTACAAGTTGCTTTCTGCTGTCTTCAACATCTTTAAGCTGAATGGCAAGCTGAGCGATACGATCCTGATAACGCTTGATATCGCTTTCTGTTCGTTCATAAAGTGTAAAGTATTTATCTCCCTTGATATGATCGTCGTCGATCACTGATAGAATGCCGTCCAGTGTTCCCATAAACAAAGTATGTGTATTTCTGAATGGCTCAAGTTCACGGCTATGGTATTTCTTTGCTTCGCCCTCTGCTTGTGTAAGCTGATCGATGCAATGCTTTATTGTATCGATCAAGTTATCAGTATCCTGCGGGATCTCTGATATTTTAGGAGTATACTCTGTAAAATCAAGCTTGTGATCTTTTTTGCATCTATCAATGTATATCCATTTTATATTCAAACCGTTCAATTTCTTTTTGCATTCTTCACTTTCTCGCTCAGTTGCTTCTAATTTATTTTCACATTCTTTTATACGGCGTTCAAAATCAGAACCAACCTCAGAACGTGGCAAAAGCTCTGCATTGAGTTCTGCTAGCTTTTTCTTAGCATGTTCCAGATCATTTTTCACTTTGGCATGATAGCTCGATGCTTGAGAATGTTGCTCATAAGCCTGCGATCTTGCTTCTTTTGCCAGATCAAGCTGTTGTTCAGTGTCATTATAGGCGTTGGCAGAATATTCTGTGCTTTTGTATTCTGTTGGTTCTATATGGAATCTTTTGATATCATTTTCTTTATGAACGATGCTTTCTTGCACCTGTTCCAGTCGCTTCTGCAGCGTTTTGCGGTTAGCTGAATTATTCTCAAGATAAAGTCGGTATTCCTCGAGCATGACCGAATGATCCTCTGTAAGTATTTCTGCTTTCGGTGTGTCTTTCAGCTCATGCGACAGTTTTTGATGATCGGTCAGCTTATTCTGGAGGTCACGGAGAAGAATATCATTATCCTGTATACTCTTATCCAGTTGTTTTTCTTTCTGATGCATTCCATCTATTTGTTCAGAAATCTCTCTGCAAATAGTTTCCAATTCTATGATCTTTTCGCTAACGCTCTCATATTGTGAGATGATCTTACAAATACGCTCAAATTCGGATCGTTTATTTTCAATATGGGATTTTGATATTTGACTTTTTTCGCTTATTTGACGATTTTCCTTTGCTCGTGCTTTGATCTCGCTCTTTTGCTTCTCAAGAACCGAGAGCTTAGTTTGTATCTTCTGAAGCTTTTCTTTAAGCTTCCCTATGCCTGCCTGTAATTGCTGCTCATGATCTGCGGCGTATGTAAATTGTGATAGTATGCTGCGTTCTGATTCCCATTCCGATATCTGATGCTGTAGATTATCTTTATCTGCTTGTGTTTCGCCAAGTCTTTTCTGTATATTTTCTTTATAAGTAAATGCGTCCTGAAAATATTCTTTATCATATGCAGAAATAAAACGTTCAGGCTCGTTCCAATCTCCATCAGCCATATCCGCAAGTTCAGAGCGTGAATATACTGGAACAACAGCCGATAACCAAGAATCTGGCGATTGTGACAGCAATTTGGCCTTCTCCTTTTCAGAATCAACGATCACAGAATAAGCAACGAGAGGATTGACGGTAAGGATATCTTCTCGTATTTTTGCATTTTGTAAATTTAGGTACTGCTCGCCTGTTTGATAAGCGATACCTGATTCCTGCAAAAAGCTTACAGCTGTTTTTGAGAGGTGAAGCTGACCTGCATTTATACATCGTAGCTGCTCGCTTAGCAATTCAGCACAGCGTTCCGTTTGCCGAAGCTGTTCTCTTAGCTTTGCAAGTATTTGCCCAAGGCTTGATAACGGCTCATCAGTAAATAATCTGTCTTTAGATATTGATAAATGCTCTAAGACTTTAATAACTGCATCATATGCTTGCTGATATTCTTTCAATTCTGCTTCCTGCTGCTTTAATTTGGCTTTACATTCCTCTTGCGTTCGGTGAAGCTCACCCATCTGATTATCCTGAGCGTCACGTTCCTGTTCAAGCCGGCTCTCCTCAAGCAGGCACTTTTTGATATTCTCCTCAGCAAGCCTGAGCTGCTCATCGTAGTCCGCACGAATGCTCTCAGCGTCTTTCTTAGAAAAGCTTCCGTCAAGCATAATAGTCATATGCAAAGCAAGCGTTGCCAGAGCCTTGTTGATCTGATCAAGCAAACTCTTTTTTTGACCGATATCCTGATTTAAGCTGTCATTCTTGTCATTATGCTGCTTATTAAGGCGTGAGATCTCTTTATTTATGGAATCCAAAGCTTCAGACAGTTCTTTTTTAGTTGCTTCCTTCTGCTTTAATTTGCCCTCAGTCTGCCTTATCAGCTCTGTTGTTAGCAAAGACAGTGAATATTTTAAAGAAAGTATATGGGAATCCTGCGTTCCTTGGTCAAGCTCTCTGATCTGTGCAGTCAATGCCTTCTCATCATTTTGCTGTTTAAGCAGCTCCTTGTACTCTTTCGCAGCGTTCAGGACCTTGACTTTATGTTCAAGCCTGTTATACTGACTTTCGGCATCATCTTTTTTCTGTTTGCATTCTGCAAGCCATATGGTTGATTTATCAAAATCAGCCTGTGAAAGATAAACAGCTTTTGATGCTGCTTCGGTTTTGATGTGCTTCTGTTTTGTCTTTAAGTCGGATATTGCTTTTTCAAGCTGTTGTTGTCTTTCTTTGTTCAGCTTGATTTGATGCTGAAGTGTAAATGAATGATCAGCCAATTGGTGTATAGACTGTATCTTCTGATCTTCTGCGTTCCACATATCCTTTATTAGCTGAAGCATACCCTGCAGCTTATCTGTAAAATCCCTGATCTGCGACTTTAAGAGTAGATTTTTCTCCTGCCCGGCATAGCTGACCGCATAGTTGATAAACATTTCTTCAAGGGATCTTGTTGACGTATCGTTGCTCGGCATAACGCCAGGAATAATAAATTTGTCAAGTAATCTGTCGCTCGTTTTATATTCCTCAAAGAACTTTGTAATGCCGCCTTCTACTGCATTGATCGGCACAAGAATGTTTTCCCATTCGGTATGGAAAATACCGAATTCCTCTAAACGCTTCTGATAACGGCGCAATGAATCGGAAGGATAGTATTCGACCCTTCTGTTTTGCAGATATTTGCGAAGCTCGTCAAAAGAGATCGGACGGATATGACTGCCTGTGCGCTGTGAAAGAGGGAGGCTGATAAGATCGAGCTTGTCGCCTGCTCTTGTGTAATCATGTATGAAAGTATAATAACGAATGGTCTTGCTCTCATTTTCGTCATCTGCTGTGGTGCTTGCAGCCAGTGCGATCCCTGTGAGCAGACTATTATGTGATCCGTCCAATGCCCACTCAATCAAGACAAACGCATGATCCGTGCCTTTCTGAAAATAATCGCTGATATTACGATTCTGAACTTTTGCCTTCGGGCAAATAGGCTGGAGCAACAACTGAACGATAACAGACTTGCCTCCGCCGTTATCCAGATTAAAAAGAGTATCTATTGGTTTTCCTTCAGCGTTCTCAGTGCAGAAAATCTCGTCCGGTATCAGCTTTGCACCATTATTGAACCTGAAATTTACAATTCGTATCTTACGGATCGCTGGCATCTGGTTTTCCTCCTTCAAGAATAGAATGTATTTCAGTAATGCGGTTCTGAGATAAATAATACGGCATAAGATCATTCAGCTTGACCGTTGGTTTCCATACACCGTCAGCGTCATACAGCAATTCCTCATCACGAAACTTTCTGATGATCTTCATGAAACAGCCATGTTTGGTATCTACAGAGTTGGATTCATCACCACGCTTTGCGAGCCAGTTGTCAGCAAGGTGCAGAAAATCTATGCTGTACTGTGCTGAAGCATTTTTTAAGGATTCTCCTTCAGAGCGTACCTGCTCACAATGCTTTGTGAACTCGGAAAGAAAATCTGATTCTTTGATGTAATATCTTGTTTGCAGTGTGTTTTCTTTTCCGCCGTAAAGCTCATGTAAAAGAAAGATCGCCATATAATTCAGCAAATAAAGCTCTTCAAGCTTTTCATTGCCAACGCTGCGGCGGAAATCATTGTTATCCTGCGAAAATAATTCGTTGTTTGGATCCGGCAAAAGATAAAGTCTGCCGTTCGTTTTGTAAAGAGTGAAATCGAGCTCCTGTTCCATGATCGCAAGTTCAGAAGCTATTTCCGGATCATTATAATATTCATAATACGCAGGGGACTGCTCACGGGTAATGTAACCATTTTCCATAAGCTTTGCAAATAGTTTCAGACTTTCAGGCCTCATCTTCTCACCTCGATCTTAAAATCATTCATCTCGATATGTCCGCCTTTATGATCAGACAAAGTTATAACATTATCGAGTTTATATATCATTATCGACTCAATTTGTACCGATTCTTCAGGAAGCTCGCTCAGACAATAAGAGAGATCAAATTCTCCCACAGGAACGATTATGTCATGCTGTGCCGAACGCCAGCCTGCAATATCTATCTCTCCAAGTCCGTAGAGCTTCAGCATGACGTCAGGCAATGCTTTTTCCTGCATTTGTTCATGCAGCTGCATTTTAGATACAGTGTCAAGATATTCGCTAAAATTAAAGACCGCCCTGTTTTCGGCAAAAGACAGCAGTCCTCTTATTATCTCAACATATCTTTCGTTTCTGATATCTGCCACATTTTCAGCAGTGTCATCAATTGTGATATCTATACCGTCATCTCTGCTGACCTCTCTTATAGAATTTTGCCGTCTGTAAAAAAGATCAATACCAAACAGATGCGGAAATTCTGGACGATAAAGCGGTGCAAATAATTTTCCCACATCTTTAGAATCTTTTAATTGCATTTTCTGCAATGGGAGCAGTAACTCCTGTTCAATGTCAAAGTGACCCGCCTGCAAATAAGAGAAGCTATCATCTAAAAGATCAGCATATAGTTCAGATAGTGTGAATTTCTGGTTAAATACTCGGCTTTGCTCGCTTATTACAGTATCAATGTTTTCAAGGATCTCATGTATCTCTTTTTCGGTCTGACATATTTGGCGGTCTTCTTTTATTTCAGCGACTGCGAATGCCTGCAATTTTGCCGATACAAGGCTGCGGATATCGCTGAGCTGTTTGTTTTCGTTCTCAAAGGAATCTCTGACCTGATCGACGATATCTTCGTATTCATCGATCGATACCTCAGAAATATTGATCCTACATCGAAGCATAAAGTCGTCCATTCTTGTTTTCAGATTTCTGACTCTGCTAACTAATTCACGGCTTTCACGAAGTGCTTTGCCATAGTTTCCACGCTTAATAAACTCTTGTAACTTGAATCGGCTTACGGAAAAGTCCAATTCGCTGTCGATCTCCTTGGTTCTGAAAAGAAACTCATAGGCTTCATTTGTCAGAACATAGCTTCCGCTTTGCTGCTCGAATAAGATCAGAGAGCCCTGTTCATGGAATTTTTCGTCATGACTATCGAACGTTTCAAATCTTCGCACTTTTCCTCCGCTTTGCAGTACATCTGTTACGATATAATCTGTCAGGGTCTTTGCCTCCTCCGGCTCATATCCATAAATATCGGCTAATTCACGCAGAAATACTGTGATATCCTGCTTGGTACAGCGTTCGCCATAGCGAAGTGTATTGTCCATGATAAAGACCATTACCATAAGTATGAGATTATCGGTTTTATCATCATCATTATGCAATATTTCACGGATCTCTGTGGGTTTGCTTCTTTGTAGCCAGTATTTGATGAGATTCACGAATCGCATACGTTTTTCAAAATCTTGTAATAATTCTTTGGAACCTGCTGAGATCATTATTTTACCTCATATTATCTGCCAGTACGGGATATGAGAGTATCTCCTGTGGCAATCGTTTATTATCCTCGATTATTTGTGTGATCTGTTTTTGCTCGTCATCAGAAAACAATGGCAATATCCCTGACATTTCGGGAATGATGCGTCTTCCGTCGCTGCTGTCAGGGAGCCTTATGCTTCGACTCAGTTCCAGCATTTTCTGATATGCAGGAACGAACAATTCAATATGAAGCTCTTTTGCTTCCTTGCAAAGACGAAGAAAAATGTCAAAACCAGCTCTGTCAATATCCCCGCAATACAGAAATCTTGTTTCATCTGCTCCTAAATATTGTGCGTAGGAATGAAATTTTTCTTTTCCTGTAATGTCATTCCCCTGACCAAAGATCACTCCGTCGATCTTAGTATCAAATATCGAGCAGGCTCCGGAGCTATACATTAAGCGTCTTATATTGAACCAGATATCCTTGTTTTCGCAAATAAGCAATGTCATTCTGTTTTTACGAACGGGAATATAATCGGAAAAGCACTGTTCCGGTGTTTCGTAAAATTTAAGCACATCGCCAGTGATGCCCATTCTTTCTAATAGTCTTAAATGGTCGTCTAATTTTTTCTCGTCACCAAATATAGAAAAGGAACGTTCACGTCGGGACATCATATCACTGTCCTTGTCATACGTCAGCCATTCACTTAATCGAAGTAAAAAAGCCTTATTTTTTACAAACTGTATTCGATTGCGAAGAAGATATTCATTCTTTGTCAGCCTTGGATGGAGAGCATCGATCTCATAACGTGATATTTGCTGTGGCTTTTCTATAGAGATCGTATATCTCATATACAGTGGTATTTTCAGATTGCCATTTGTTCCACTGCTTTTGACAGGAGTCAAAATGCCCTGCTCAGTAAGCTCGCTGATCTGTTGGGCTAACTGTTCATGATCTTGACATATTCGGTTTAGCTCCTCCAGTGAGATCCGTTTTCGAGTATGATCCTGCAGAGCTTTATATAACGGATTATTGTTTTTGTTCATACTTTGCCACCTCTGTTATGAATTAATAACAACATATACATATTGTATCATGATTTAGTCAAAAAAACAAGTTATTATTAACAAAAATGGTGTGCTATATGGTTTTATACGTTATTATAAAGTAAAGGGCAGATACCTCGATAATGAAGTATCTGCCCTTTGTGATTCATAACTGTAATAAAGGATCTACTTTGTTTAATGCGAATTATTCTTCTATTTCTGTGGTCTTGATGTGAAGCTCTTCAAGCTGCTTTGCATCTACTGTGGACGGACAAGCACTCATAAGTTCGCTGGCGTTCTGTACCTTTGGGAACGCTATTACATCTCTAAGGCTGTCGGCATTGCAGATTATCATGGAAAGTCTGTCAAGTCCTATGCCCATGCCGCCATGCGGTGGTGCGGCATAACGATAGGCGTCTACGAGGAAGCCGAACTTTGCTTCTATCTCTTCGTCTGTCATGCCCAGTGCTTCAAACATTTTCTGCTGAAGCTCAAAGTCTGTTATTCTCATTGAGCCTGATGAAAGCTCTGTGCCGTTGAGGACAAGATCCCACGCCTTTGCACGGACGTTTGCAGGGTCGGTGTCAAGATAGTCAAGACACTCCTCCATTGGCATTGTGAATGGGTGGTGCGCTGCTACCCATGCGTCGTTCTCGTCGTCATACTCAAAGAATGGCATTTCTGTTATCCATACAAAATTGAACTTGCCCTCCGGGATAACGCCAAGACGCTTTCCGCAGATAAGTCTGAGTGCGCCCAAAGTTGGAAGAACTACCTTGTTTTTGTCGGCACAGATAAGAACAAGGTCGCCCTTTTCTGCTCCAACGGCTGCGTTTATCTTCTCAAGGTCGCCCTCACCGAGGAACTTCTTGAATGAGCAGTTTGGCTCGTCTGCCCAGCGGATATACGCTAGACCCTTTGCTCCTATTCCCTTTGCGTGCTCAACGAGCTTGTCGATCTCTTTTCTTGTGTATGTTGCCGCACCGCCCTTGACGTTTATTGCACGAACTGAGCCGCCTGCCTCGATAGCTGACTTGAATACCACAAAGTCAATATCCCTAACGGTGTCTGTGATATCCTGTATCTCCATGCCGAAACGTGTATCAGGCTTGTCAGAGCCATAACGGCTCATAGCGTCTGCAAATGTAAGTCTTGGCAGTGGGAGAGTTACCTCTACACCGAGTATCTCTTTGAAAAGCTTTTCGATATAGCCCTCGATACAAGCCTGGATATCCTCCTGATCGACAAAGGACATCTCAAGGTCTATCTGTGTGAACTCAGGCTGTCTGTCAGCTCTAAGATCCTCGTCACGGAAACATCTTGCAAGCTGGATATACCTGTCATAACCTGATATCATAAGGAGCTGCTTGTATATCTGCGGTGACTGTGGAAGTGCATAGAACTTGCCTGCGTGAACTCTTGAAGGAACGAGGTAATCTCTTGCTCCCTCTGGGGTGGACTTCATCATCATAGGAGTTTCTATCTCAAGGAAACCATTGTCATAGAAATACTCTCTTGTTATCTGAGCGATCTTATGACGGGTGATGATATTCTTCTGAAGCTTTGGATTTCTAAGGTCAAGGTAGCGGTATTTGAGCTTCAGCTCATCGTTTACCTTATCTGAGTTTGTTACCTCAAATGGTGTTGTTTCAGCCTTTGAGAGAATTCTCAGGTCTGTTACGGCAACTTCTATCTTGCCTGTTTTTAGCTTTTCGTTCACGCTCTCACGAGGACGTACCATACCCTTTGCCATGAGGACATACTCGCTTTTTACAAGCTGAGCCTTTTCAAAAACGGCTCTGTCAGTTTCATCATTGAATGCAAGCTGTACAAGTCCAGTTCTGTCACGGAGGTTAATGAAGATAAGGTTGCCCATATCTCTTACTCTGTCGGCAAAGCCGCATACAACGACTTCCTGCTCTGTTTCAGGCACTTCGCCGCAGTAATGGGTCCTGCGTAAGCCCTTCATTGTATCAAGTTTCATTTTACATTACTTCCTTTTCTTTGGGTTTATATTGATAAAAAATTATTCGTCGCTTTCGTCTGTTTTGCTGACGGCAGGCGGGAAGCTGTCGAGATATGCTCTGACGAACTTCTTCTTGTTGTCCCAGAACATGAGGAACAATCCCACGAGCCATATTGCGGCAAAGCATACTGCGCCTGTTTTCTCTTCCAGTGCCACAAGCATAAGGGTGAGAAAAAGCACAAGCACTGTCCATATGATTCCCACAACATAGGCATAGATAGGCTTTCTGAACTTGCCGTATATCCTGGAGCCGTTGGGGGTCTTTTCTACCTTGCCATAAAAGCCTGTTGAGCCTCCGTCACGCTTTTTGGCGGTGTGGTGGAATATCTGAAAGCTTTCGGCGTCTGTGCGGTAGCCATAAAAAATGGTGTCGTCACGGTGGTTTTTCATGAACTTGCTTTGGGAGAGAATGTTTATGGTGGGTCTATGCTCGATAAGGTCACCGTCAAGCTTTCTGAGAACTCTTTTGGGCGAAAGTGAGGTCTCTACCTCATAGGTCACGGGTCTTATTGCAAGCATTATTTATCTTCCTTTTTATCGGGATAATCAGCAGGGTCAAAGACCTTGTCGTTTATCTTTATCTGTCCGCCTGTGTGGGTGTTGCAGAGCATACCATAGATAGTGCCGCATTTCGTACACCTGAACTGGTGGAAAAGCTTTTCAGCATACCACTTGTTGTCGTTATCCATTATCTTATCAAGTGGGCAGGTCTGATAGGTCATTTCAACTTCCCCTGCCAGCAGCATTCTCGCAAGAGAACCTATGCAGAGCATATATTCCTGCGGAGTGTGTATTTCTACCAGAGGTATTTTCTCGCACTGTTCACATCTCATTGCTTAGTTCTCCTTTCCGATAAATTTCTCTATATCGGCGTCGATATCCTTGAACATATCTGCCATAAGGGCATTTGAAAAGTTCTCGGCAATGGTGTTGTCAAGCCTGATATCTGTCTGCTCGCCTGTTGCCATGTTTTTGAGCTTTGCAACGCCTGATTCTATCTCGTTGTCGCCAAGCACCATAACGAACTTTGCACCTGTTTTGTTTGCATACTTCATCTGAGCGTTAAGTCCTTTGCCTATAAGGTCATATTCTACGAAACAGCCCTCTTCTCTAAGCTCGGAGGCTATGCCCATTGCCTTTTTAAGGGCGTCCTCACCCATTGGTACGATATAAAGGTCGCAGGTCTTTGGCTCCATATAGTCGCAGCCCTGAGCGTCCATTACCATGAGAAGTCTTTCAAGTCCCAGACCGAAGCCGAGGGCAGGGGTCGGCTTGCCGCCAAGCTGCTGGATAAGACCGTCATAACGTCCGCCGCCGCAGACTGTACCCTGTGCGCCTATTTCATCGGTGATGAACTCGAAAACTGTTCTTGTATAGTAGTCAAGACCTCTTACTATCTTAGGGTTGATGTCAAAGTCGATGCCCATTACGGAGAGGTACTCCTGAAGCTTCTCAAAGTGTTCTTTGCAATCATCACAGAGATAATCGAGGATAACAGGGGCGTCCTTGCCAAGCTCCTGACAGTGTTTGATTTTACAATCAAGTATTCTCATTGGATTTTTGTCAAGTCTGTCCCGACAGGTCTCGCAAAGCTGGTCTTTTCTTGCGGCAAAATACTCTTTCAGAGCCTTGCGATACTCTGCACGGCAGGTTGGACAGCCTATAGAGTTGATGTTGAGCTTGATGTTTCTGAGCCCTGCTCTGTCAAGAACGCTTTTTGCAAGTGAAATTACCTCTGCGTCTGCTCTTGGGCTTTCAGAGCCGACCATTTCACAGCCGAACTGGTGGAACTCTCTGAGTCTGCCTTTCTGTGTGTTCTCGTGTCTGAAACATGAGAGGATATAATAGACCTTCTGCGGCAGACCCTCGTTCATAATGCCGTTTTCAAGAACTGCTCTCATTGCGCCTGATGTTACCTCCGGGCGGAGTGTGAACTTAGAGTCGCCTGCTGCGGAAACTGAATACATCTCTTTCTGAACAACGTCTGTTGTTTCGCCAACAGAACGCACGAACAGACCTGTTTCCTCAAAAGTTGGTACTCTTATTTCTTTGAAGCCGTATATTTCGGCAGCTTCGGAAACTATCTTTTCTACAGTGTGCCACTTATAGACCTTTGAGGGAACGATGTCCTCTGTGCCTTTTGGCTTTTTAACTATCAATGCCATATAATAACGATCCTTTCTGTATTTTGTCTTGAACTTTTGAATACCGATATCGTTTAAATAGCTGTGATATCGGGACGTTGTTAATAAAAGGGCGAACACTGTTCACCACTACATTAAAGAGCCTTGGTGCTGTAATTACAACGTTTCAAATTTCAAAATCGTCAATAAAACCCTTTTTTATATAATAACCGAATTTAAGACATTCGTCAAGTGCTGTTGTGCTGCCTTTTTCGGTCATTGACCAATTATTTCGCTGTGTACTGCCACGGCTGGCAGGGCAGGGGATAATTTTCTGTGTGAAAAAATGCTCCGCAAGCTTTTTTGCGCGGCGCATATGATATGCGGTAGTGACTATAATAATGCTTTTGCAGTTTGGAAAATGCTTTTTTACAAGCTCGGCTGCGTTTTGCAAATTTTCCACGGTATCAAGAGAGTGTGTTTCCACAGTTATGGCGGAGGTCGGTATGCCGCATTTTTCGGCGGATATGAGCATGGCTTTATATTCTGCCATGTCACCAAGGGAAGTCTTTTGCACCTTTCCTCCGCAGAATATGAGATGTGGGGCTTTTCTTTCCTGAAAAAGCTTTGCCGCAAGGGGAACACGATAGTCGCAGGCTTTGCGGCTTCCCAGAACTATTATAACGTCGGCAGTTTCGCCTTTATAGTCAAGACCCTCGAAAAGAAGCTTGTCTACTATTTCGGGGGTGATGTTTTCTTTTGTTAGCTGGCTGGCTTTCATTGTCATACCGCCTTTGCTTTTTGATGTGCTGAGATAAGGTATTCGAGAGTAAGTGAGGAGCGAAAAAGCGGGACGTTGCATTTCTGTGAAGCAGAAATTGAGCCGCTCCCCTACGGGTGGTGGATAAAAAAATAAAGCCGTCCCCTAGTAAGGGACGACTTTTACCGTGATACCACCCTAATTATCCGAACATCTTCGTGCCGGATCACTCTAACGCTTTAACGCAGCTATACGTCCGTTCTTGAACAAACGGAAGCTCCAAGGTGTCCTTCTTCCTGCCCTTTGTGTGAACCCTCTCACCAACGGCTCTCGCTGAAACATAAGAACGGAATACTCTCCCTTTCATCGCTTTTGTATATGAAATTTCAATTATATCTTTGTAGGATTAACGATATCTCTCCAGTCAAGATCGCCTCGCTCAAGTGCGTGGATAAGCGCTTCGGCAGTGGCAATGTTTGTGGCTACCGGAATGTTGTGTACATCGCAAAGTCTGAGGAGATTCATATCATTAGGTTCGTGTGGCTTCACTGAGATAGGATCTCTGAAAAACAGAAGCAGGTCTATCTCGTTGCAGGATATTCTCGCTGCGATCTGCTGGTCGCCGCCCTGTGAGCCACTGAGATAACGCTGAACGTTAAGGCCTGTTGCTTCGGCTACCATTTTTCCCGTAGTACCTGTGGCACAAAGATTGTGCTTGCTGAGTACACCGCAATAGGCGATACAGAACTGTACCATGAGTTCCTTTTTTGTGTCATGAGCAATAAGTGCAATATTCAATGGAAACCCCCCGTTTATATATTGGTATATTAATGAACAAATAAGTTTCGTGATATAAAACAGCCGCACTATGCGCAGATATCCTCACGCACACGGCTGATAATATACTCAGACCTTGATGGAGAGGGGTATATGCTCGCCCTTTATTCTTCTTGAAATAGCAGAGAATGCAAGGAAGCCCATAGAGCTTGATGAAAGCGGCGCACCCTTTCCTGTTGCAAGAGGGATAGCGCTGTCCTCAGGGATAACACCCAGAAGCTGAACGCCGACTGTGTCGATGATAGCGTCAAGGTCGTCCATTTCGTCAAACTCGAATATTCTCTTGTTTGCCTTGTTGATAACAAGTCTTTGCTTCTGATTTCCTCTCTTATAGAACTCATCTGACATCATTCTCGCATCTCTTACGCATACAGGATCAGGAGTTGTAACTATAAGTATAAGGTCGGAATTAGTAACTATATCAAATACAGACCCGTTGATACCTGCAGAGGTGTCAATGATTATGTATTCAAAATACTTTCTCATTTCCTGTGTGATCTTTTCGATATCCTCAGCCTTGAGCTGAACGAACGGGTCGGACGGAGCACAGAGAACGCTCAGGTTTGAAGCAAGCTTAACAGTTGTTGTTGCCTTGTATACGTCGCAAGTACCCTCAAGAACGTCACCTAGATCGTATGTAATATTACCCTGCATACCAAGCATGATATCCATACATCTCAGACCAAAGTCAAGCTCAATTATAAGTGTACGGTTTCCCTGCTTGGCAAGGGCATAACCGAGACAGGCGCTTATAGAAGATTTGCCTGTTCCGCCTTTACCGGAAGTAACTGCAATAATTTTTGACATAAAACTCATTGCTCCTTTCATATATCAATCCTGCGGCTGACCGCAGAACGCATCAGCAATAATAGCTTGCCCCTTCACAGCCGTGAAAAGGCAGATTTAAGAAAACGTTTCAGTACCCTCCGCAGGCAATGCGGAGAAGCATAGCGTTACCTAATAATATTGTACCACATATTTTGAAATTGTCAAAGACATTTGTACAAAAAAATACAAAATCGTTAATTCACATTAATTTTCACTTTTATTTTTGTCAATTTTGCACAATGTCATATCAGTGCTACAGAGTTTGTGATAATAAATCATAGCAAACCGATAAATTTATTATACGATAATATTATTAATGCTATAAAAATTATTTTTGAAAATTATATAACAAAATAAAAAATCGGACAGGTAGTTATAATTTTTGGGACAACACATATAAATGTACAAACTTTGAAAACAGAAAGCGAGGAAAAGGGTATGTTTATCAAGACAATAAAAGTAAAAAAGCCAACATTTGCGGTGATCGGGGCGGTTCTGGCGGCGTTGGCACTGTTGGCGGTGATAATAGTGACAGTGGTGAGGATATCGTCGCCTGCGGTGTACGAGATGAAAAGCGAAGCACAAAGACAGGCATTTTTGAAAGAAATGGGCTGGGAGGTGTCTGACGAATACGATGAATGCAAGGCGGTGACCATACCGAAAGAATTCAATGAGGTGTATGAAAAGTATAATAAGCTTCAGAAGCAGCAGGGATTTGACTTGGAGGACTATAAAGGGAAAACCGCTGAGGTGTATACATATGCTGTGAAGAATTATGGGAATAAGAAGCAGGAGGTCAGGGCTAATCTTATCGTCTGTGAGGGACAGCTTGTGGGAGGAGATGTATGCTCAGCGGAGCTGGACGGATTTATGCAGGGGCTGAGGAAAAAGTAGGCGTCTGAGCGTGGAACGTCGGCACTATGAATAAGGGTAAACCAATGCTTCCTAGGTCGAAAAAACCGATACGAATAGTAATAAAACGCCTGTGGAGCATATCTGCAGGCGTTTGCTTTTGGTCAAGCTTTTTTTTCGCATATTTGACTTTTGGCGGTATCGTATGCTATAATCTTTATAAGAAAATTGTCAGAAAGGCTTTTGCTATGAGACTTGATAAATTTGTTTCTTCACAGCGTAATGATATTTCCCGAAGCATGGTGAGAGAGCTTTGCAAAAAAGGTCAGGTGACTGTAAACGGAAAGGTCGCCAAGGCGGCTGATGCTAAGGTCAGCGAAAACGATATTGTTGCTGTAAAGGGCGTGGAGATATGTTATAAAAAGTTTGTCTACATAATGATGAACAAGCCGCAGGGTGTGGTTTGCTCCACTCGTGACGGAGAGTCGAAAACTGTCCTTGAGCTAGTACCTCCTGAGATGTTCAGGGAGGGACTTTTCCCTGCGGGCAGGCTCGATAAGGATACTGAGGGCTTTGTGCTTCTCACTGATGACGGAGCTCTCGCCCACAGAATGTTGTCCCCTAAGACCCATGTTCCGAAAACCTATTTCGTCAGACTTCGTGACCCTTGGCAGGGAAATTATGCTCAGGCGTTCGCTGAGGGCATGACTATCGACGGCGGGGAGAAATGTCTGCCTGCGGAATTTTCCGCAAGTGTGAACTGTCCCGATGAATGTACTGTTGTGCTTCATGAGGGTAAGTATCATCAGGTCAAGAGAATGTTTGAAAAGCTGGGAAATAAAGTTGTTTTTCTTAAGCGGATAAAGATCGGAGAACTGCCTTTAGATCCGGATCTGCCTCTTGGAAGCTGTTTAGAAATAATGCACAAAGATGTTGAAAGATTATTGACAACGAAATCGTTTAAATGTAAGTAATTACCTATTATATGTGAATTTTCGTCAATATTCATAATGAGATATAATAAAGTTTAGTAAAAAAAACTCTTGCGGGTATGTTAAAAATTTGTTATGATAAAAGCATAGCTAATTAGGATATTAGTAAAATTCAAATAGGGAGGTCCTTTTTTAATGGCAAGTGTATCATTAAGGGAAATTTATAAGAAGTATGCAGGCGGCGTTATCGCTGTTTCAGACTTCAACATTGAGATCAAGGATAAGGAGTTTATCATCCTCGTAGGTCCTTCTGGT
Organism: Ruminococcus sp. RTP21359st1_H3_RTP21359_211015; assembly: GCF_040909065.1. Lineage (NCBI taxonomy): Bacteria > Bacillati > Bacillota > Clostridia > Eubacteriales > Oscillospiraceae > Ruminococcus > Ruminococcus sp. RTP21359st1_H3_RTP21359_211015. Next base: position 33,232 of record NZ_JBDGDD010000022.1, on the reverse strand, counting down.
TGTGGTAAGTCTACAACACTTAGAATGATCGCAGGTCTTGAAGAGATCAGTGAAGGTGAACTTTACATCGGCGACAGACTTGTAAACGACATCGCTCCTAAGGATAGAGATATCGCAATGGTATTCCAGAACTACGCTCTGTATCCTCACATGACAGTATTTGAGAACATGGCATTCGGTCTGAAGCTCAGAAAGGTACCAAAGGATGAGATCGCAAGAAAGGTAGAGGAAGCAGCAAGAATACTTGACATCGCTCACCTTCTTGACAGAAAGCCAAAGGCTCTCTCCGGTGGTCAAAGACAGCGTGTAGCCCTCGGTAGAGCTATCGTTCGTGAGCCACAGGTATTCCTTCTTGACGAGCCTCTTTCAAACCTCGATGCTAAACTGAGAGCACAGATGAGAACTGAGATCTCTAAGCTCCATAAGAAGCTCGGTACTACATTCATCTATGTAACTCATGACCAGACAGAGGCTATGACAATGGGTGACCGTATCGTAGTTATGAAGGACGGTTACATCCAGCAGATCGACACACCAACAAATCTTTACAACGATCCAGTAAACCAGTTCGTTGCAGGATTCATTGGTTCACCACAGATGAACTTCATCGACGCTAAGCTTCTCAAGGTAGACGGCAAGTATGTTGTTGAGTTCGGTTCTGAGGATACAAAGACAACAAGAGGCGTTAAGTATCAGGTAACAGTTCCAGAGTCTAAGGTAGATCCTGAAGTTCTTGAGCCACTGGTTGATCAGGAAGTTGTTCTTGGTGTTCGTCCAGAGTGTATCCACGATGAGCCTGCATTCCTCGCTCAGGCTACAACAGGCGTTATCAACACAACTGTTGAAGTAACTGAAATGATGGGTGCTGAAACATATCTGTACCTCAACTGCGAGGGTATCCAGCTCACAGCTAGAGTTTCACCTCGTTCTGACGTTCGTCCACAGGATGAGCTTAAGGTCGCTATCGATCCTAACAGAATCCATATCTTCGATAAGGAAACTGAGAAGGCAGTTCTTAACTAATAAGAATTTTTATCATATTGATATAACCAAAAAGTACGGCTTTGTCCGTACTTTTTGTGTTATATGCGGTGTGAAACCGATTTCGTTATCATAGATTAGAAAGGTACAAATAATGGATACAAAAAAATTGTTGGCAGTGCTTGTGAGTGTTGCTATGTGCGGAGCGGCTTTTGCAGGCTGCGGAAATAATGCGGACAGCTCAAAGGCTGAAAGCAAAGCGGAGTCTTCAAGCTCGCAGGTCGAAAAAATGCCTGAAACTGACGAGGAGTGGACGCAGGCTATGTATGACAAGGCTATGGTGTCATACGGCAACACTTCTATGATGCAGAGTGTTATAAAGAAAGCACAGTCGGGCGAAAAGGTCACTGTGGCGTATCTTGGCGGCTCTATCACTGAGGGTATTTCTGCCGGTGCAGAGGGCTGTTATGCTAAGCTCACTTATGATTATTTTGCACAGAAATTCGGTACGGGGGATAACGTTCAGTATGTAAACGCAGGTCTTAGCGGTACGCCGTCTAAGCTTGGAATACTCAGGCTCGACAGAGATGTGCTGGCTTATGAGCCTGACATATGCTTTATCGAATTTGCAGTAAATGACGGCACTGAGACTGACTATCAGAACGCTTACGAGTCCATAGTCAGAACGCTTTTGCAGAAGAATATCACTCCTGTTCTGCTGTTCTCGGTGACAGAAAACGACCATTCTGCTCAGGATTATATGAAGCAGATAGGCGAGTTTTATCACCTGCCGATGATATCATACTGTGACGCACTAAGATATCTTTTCGCAAACAACAGAATGACTTGGAAAGATTTCTCTGACGATCAGTCACACCCTAACACTGAGGGTCACAAGCTTGTGGCTTCAATGGTGGACTACTATTTTGACACTGTTATGGACGTTGCGCCAGAGGGCGATTATGTTATGCCGACAGACACTGTTTTCTCTCCACGAGAGGTGGACGCTCATATGTATGAGGGCGACAGCCTTACGCCAACAAGCCTTGGAAGTTGGAAGGAAGGCTCTACTATCGCAAGCTTCACAAATGGCTGGACTTACGACAACACCGGGGATAACAGCCCTATCGTATTCGAGTTCAAGGACAAAAAATTCTTGTACATGATATACAAAGAGGTGAAGCAGGGCGAGTTCGGCAAGCTTCATGTTAAGGTGACAGCAGACGGAGAGGTGTATGACGAAAGCGATTACGATACCATAAGTCCGTCAGGCTGGGGAAATGCTCAGATACAGAATATCGCCATGATGCCTGAAGCAACTAACTATACCGTTGAAATATCAATGGCGGCAGGCGATGAGGACAAACAAGGAGAAGTGCTTGCCTTTGGCTATACTGAATAGCTGTTGGAAATTTTAGCAAAAATAATAAGGCAGATGGTTTTTTAGCGGCTGTGGGAACGGCTTGCTCCGGAAAGCCGTCTGCCTGTTTTTTTTGTGTGTATTTATGTGGCGTTATGTTTAGAATTGTAGGGGACGGCGCCCTCGACGTCCCGTTCGGAGCGGTGTGGTTTCAATTTGTCACTAAATATAAGAAGCAGACAATGTTTTGAAACAATGTGCCAAATGTTGTACGGATATCGTAGGATTGAGCAGGCGAACACAAGCGGGACGTCGCATTTCTACAAAGCAGAAATGCGCTGCTCCCCTACATTGTTCGTGCGTTGTTTCGCAAATTGTTGTCAACAATAAGATAACAAAAGTTGTGTCATTGTCACAGAAATTCGTGAAATCAGGGCGGATTAACTGCATTTTTGCGTATTGCAAAAATCAAAAATAAATGTTATAATCAGTTGTGTATCACTATTTTCAGAAAGGCAGGCGGATAATGTGGCGGAAAAGATAAGCGAAAAAATACAAAAGAAAAAACCGAAAAAACTTATAAATATGATATTCTCACAGAAAACCACTATTATCCTGCTTCTTGCATTGCAGCTTATTTTCATTTTTATCATCTTCCAAAGCTTCGCTGTGCATTATGCCTATCTGCATATCGTTTTTTCTACTGTGGCTATCGTGCTTGCTATCTATATCCTTAACAGCAGCGAGAACCCTGCCTATAAATTGGCGTGGATAGTACCCCTTGTTATCGTGCCTATCTTTACGGTGGTGCTTTATATATTACTCAAAAATCAGTTTTCAACAAGAAAGGTCAGAAACCTTTATGCTAAGAAATCCGCCAATACAAGACCTTTCCTTAAAACAAATGAACAGATAATGAGCTATCTCCATGAAAGTGAGCCTGACTTTTATAAGCTTGCAAACTATGTGGATAAGTCGGGTGGCTACCCTGTCTGCGGTAATACGGAGGTCACTTATTTTCCCCTTGGCGAAGATAAGTATAAGGCTATGCTTGAGGAGCTTCAGAAAGCTCAGGAGTTTATCTTTATGGAGTATTTTATTATCGACGACGGCGAAATGTGGCGTGAGATAGTTAAGATACTTCTTGAAAAAGCTAAGGCGGGCGTGGAGGTAAGACTGCTCTATGACGGCATGGGCTCTCAGTTCACTTTGCCTTTCAGATATAAGAAAAAGCTTACCGACCAAGGGGTAAAATGCCTTGTTTTCAATCCTTTCCGCCCTATGCTTTCTACTATACAGAATAATCGTGACCATAGAAAAATTCTCGTTATAGACGGCAACGTGGCTTTCAACGGGGGCGTTAATATCGCCGACGAGTATATAAACCGCAAGGAGCGTTTCGGCCATTGGAAAGATACCGCTGTTATGCTAAAGGGAGATGGCGTTTGGAATTTTACCATGATGTTTCTGCAAATGTGGGAGGTCATCTCAGGTGATAAAACTGAGTATAATATGTACCGCCCAACTGTAAAAAACGTTGTGAACAACGGCTATGTTATCCCTTATGGTGACTCCCCTCTCGATGACGAGAATGTGGGCGAGCTTGTCTATATGGATATGATAAACAATGCCAAGGATTATATCTATATCTCTACCCCGTATCTTATTCCTGACAACGAAATGCTCACCGTCCTGGGCTATGCGGCAAAAAGCGGTGTTGATGTTAGGATAATCACTCCTGAGATACCTGATAAATGGTATGTGAGCGTTATAACAAGGTCTTTCTACAGAGATCTTGAAACGCTGGGTGTGAAAGTCTATGAGTATAAAGGCGGCTTTAACCACGCCAAAATGTTCCTCTCGGACGATAAGTCGGCCGTGGTGGGTACGATAAATCTCGACTACAGAAGTTTGTATCTCCATTTTGAGTGTGCAACTTATATGTACAAAACAAGTTGTATAAAGGATATAAAAGCGGACTTTGACGATATGTTTGAAAACCGCTGTCATAGAATAACACATGACGATATAAATAACCGCAGCTTCTGGTCAAGGTTCATGTCGGTCATTCTCAGGACCATTGCGCCTCTTTTGTAAAAATGTATTTTACGAGGTATCAGGGGAAAAATAAGCCTATCTTTGCTTTTGCATAGCTTGGAGGGCTTTTATGATACTTCTGAATAAATTGTTTTCGGCAGAAAAGTCCGCAAAGGCCAGAGTGGACTATCCTCTCTTGCTTCTCGGTGCGGTCATATATGGCGTGAGCGTGGGGCTGGTTTTAAGCCCTAACGAAATTGCCCCCGGAGGTGCTTCGGGGCTTGCTGTCATGTTGTCAAGATTTCTGCCTCTTGGTGTCGGCTCGCTTACAATGGCGATAAATCTTCCTTTGTTGGCGGTTAGCCTTTATGTGTTCGGCTGGCGTTTCCTTTTGGGAACTGTTGTAGCTATTGCAGTTTCGGGTCTGACTGCGGATATGTGTACGCTTTTTACACCACTCACAAATGATATTTTTCTCAGCGCAATAGCAGGCGGTATTCTGTTGGGTGCAGGCTGTGGGATAGTTTTTCGCTCAGGGGGAACAACAGGCGGAACTGATATCGCCGCTAAGCTTATCAAAAGGAAAAAGCCCTACATGGCGGCAGGTCAGATCTTTATGCTTGCAGACGGTGTGATATGTGTGCTCAGCGGTTTTGTTTTCGGCAGTATCGACAATGCACTGTATTCGTTCTTTACCCTGTGGGTGTTCTCAAAAACACTGGATATGATACTCTACGGCGGCGACAGAGGAAAGCTTGCGCTGATAATAAGCCCTGCCGCAGATAAAATACTCCATAGGCTTCTTAATGAGGGCAACTTGGGGTGTACGGTCATAAAAGCCCGAACGGGATACACGGGAGAGGACAGAGATCTTATACTTTGCGCAGTGAGAAAACGCAGGATAACGGACGTTCGCAGAATAGCATCGGAAACTGACGAAAAGGCTTTCGTGCTTGTGGGTGACGTGAGCGAGATAATAGGCGAGGGCTTCAGGCTCTCTGATGAATACTTCTGAAAGGACATTACAATGGACATAAAAGATTTTAAGGGACACATTTTCGACTTGGACGGCACTCTGACAAGATCAAATCACGTTTGGTCAAAGATAGACGAGGAATTTCTCGGCAAGCGTGGGATAAAAGTGCCTGAGGACTATTTCAAGCAGGTGTCTGCAATGAATTTCGAGCAGGCGGCTGTTTATACAAACGATAGATTTTCTCTGGGTGAGAACATTCAGGATATAATGAAAGAATGGTTCGATATGGCGGTGTATGAGTATACGAACGTTATCGAGCTTTGCGGAAACGCAGGGGAGTATGTGCGAAAGCTTAAGGAACAGGGCAGGAAGATAGCATTGGCGACCGCTTCAACTGAGGAGCTTTATAAGCCTGTGCTAAAGAGAAACGGCATTTTGGGTCAATTTGATTGCTTCGTGTCTACAGAGCAGGTGGAGAGGGGAAAAGGCTTTCCTGATGTTTATGAACTGGCGGCTGAAAAACTGGGGCTTGAAGCAAAGGTTTGCGTGGTTTATGAGGATATCGTTGAGGGCATAAAGGGAGCGAAAGCAGGTGGGTTCTTTGCTGTGGCTTGCTTGAATGACCATTACTCGCATGACTGGGACGAGATGAGAGAGATCGCTGATGCGACCGTGGAGAATGGGGAGTTTCCGGTTTAATGAGGAATGAGGAATTAGGAATGAGGAATGGGCATAGCTGACCAGAGCTGTGCCCCAGCACCGAGCGTAGCGAGAGATAAAACGCAGGCTCAAGCCCGGCGTTAGAGGGCTTGCAGGGTCAAGGGACAGAGTCCCTTGTGGAGTTTGAGGCAAAGCCTCAATCGGCGTAAGCCGACCAAGCGGTGCAGATTTAATTAGAAAAAGCACGCAAAAGTCTGATATCAAATAAAGGTAATATCGGAGCAAAAATCTGCACCGCCTACCCTATCCCTAAGTAAATGTAAATCCGCAAAGAGCGTAGCGATTTTGCGGCATGGCAAATTTGCCCGAAGAAAAATAATCATCGCCGCAAGGCGATACCATAATTCCTCATTCCTCACTCCTCATTCCTCACTTCAAACAAAGAAAAAGTTTACAAAAAATTAATAAAATTCTTTGACAAATGATTGACAAAGAAGAACACAGATGTTATAATTGTAGTACCTCTTTATGAGGTCTATTTTTTTGCACTCTTTTTTTGAGCGTAAAAAAGCATAAGTTACCTCAGGGCTGTGTGACAGCTTGCGTGAAAACGTATGAGGGAGGCAGACGTACCCTGAATGTTCTTGCGGGGTATAAATTTCGTCAGGAGGTGCCGAAATGAGAGTAAAAATTACACTTGCTTGTACTGAGTGTAAGCAGAGAAACTACAACACTAAGAAGAACAAGAAGAATGACCCTGACAGACTTGAAATGAACAAGTATTGCAAGTTCTGTAAGAAACACACTCTTCACAAAGAGACTAAGTAATATTGAAAGGAGCTATTTCTAATGGCTAAAAAAACAGATGTTACTAAGTCTTCAAAAAAGGATACCGGCAAGGATCAGAAGAAAAAGGGCGGAATAAGAAAATATTTCAGAGAGCTTAAAGCTGAAATGAAAAAGGTCGTTTGGCCTACAAGACAGCAGGTGACTAAGAATACGGGAGTTGTTCTCTCGGTAATGGTCGTTATGGCTCTGTTCCTTTTCGGAGTTGATTCAGGTCTGGGTGCAGCTATCAAGGCTATCCTTAAAATCGGCGGTTAAGCCGTCACAGCGGTTTTGACAACATCAATATGGAGGTAAGAAACATGTCAGAAGAAGCAAAGTGGTATGTTGTTCACACTTATTCAGGTTATGAGAATAAGGTAAAAAGCAATATTGAAAAGGTTGTTGAAAACCGAAACCTTCAGGATCTGATCCCTGAGGTAATGATCCCAATGGAGGAAGTTACCGAAGTAAAGGGCAATAAGATCGACAAGGGCGACAGAAAGCTTTTTCCAAGCTATGTGCTTGTAAAAATGGTGCTTACAGACGATTCATGGTATATCGTTAGAAATACCAGAGGCGTTACGGGCTTCGTTGGTCCTGCGTCAAAGCCTGTTCCGCTGACCGATAAAGAGGTCGCTGCACTGGGTGTTGACACACAGAGAAGCGCTAACGTTCAGGTCGGCTTCAAGGAAGGCGACAACGTCGTTGTAACAGCAGGCTCATTCGAGGGCTTCACAGGAGTTGTGGAGAAATTCGATATGGAAGCACAGACGGCAGACGTCAGAGTATCTATGCTGGGCAGAGAAACAACTGTTACTATGCCGCTGACACAGATAAAGTCTGAGGAATAAGGAAAAAGGCGGTAAAACTCCGCAAACATTCGTGAAAATGGAAGCAAAGCCGTCAATGACGGTTCGGATATACGGCTTCCGGAAACGTGGGAGAGCGTATGGCGCTCGCCTTACCACTTAATTATGGAGGTGCGAACAAATGGCACAGAAGGTAGTAGGCTATATTAAGCTTCAGATTCCAGCAGGAAAGGCAACTCCTGCACCACCGGTTGGTCCAGCTCTTGGTCAGCACGGTGTAAACATCATGGCGTTCACAAAGGATTTTAACGAGAGAACTAAGAACGATATCGGTCTTATCATTCCTGTTGTTATCACAGTTTACGCAGACAGATCATTCACATTCATCACCAAGACTCCTCCGGCAGCAGTTCTCATCAAGAAGGCTTGCAAGATCGAGTCAGGTTCCGGTGTTCCTAACAAGACTAAGGTCGCAACTATCACAAAAGAGCAGCTTCAGAAGATCGCTGAGCAGAAGATGCCTGACCTGAACGCAGCAAACATCGAGAGTGCTATGAGCATGATCGCTGGTACATGCCGTTCAATGGGCGTTGTAGTTGAGGACTAATCAATCGTACTGTGCATTCATGCACGGCAATGGTGGGAGGAATTTTCCGCTAACCGACTAGATATCCACTGTCGGTATTACCACTTAATGAGGAGGAAATATTAATGAAACATGGCAAGAAGTATGTTGACAGCTTCAAGGCTATCGACAAGGCTAAGCAATATGACGCTCCTGAGGCTCTGGAACTTGCAGCTAAGGGTGCTAAGGCAAAGTTCGATGAAACTATCGAGCTTCACATTCGTCTGGGCGTTGACTCAAGACACGCTGATCAGCAGGTAAGAGGTGCTGTTGTACTTCCAAACGGAACTGGTAAGACTGTAAGAGTTTGCGTATTCTGTAAGGAAGACAAGTACGAGGCTGCTAAGGCAGCAGGCGCTGACTATGTTGGCGGCATGGATCTCGTTGAGAAGATCACAAAGGAAAACTGGATGGATTTCGACGTTGTAGTTGCTTCACCTGACATGATGGGTGTTGTAGGACGTCTTGGTAAGATCCTCGGACCTAGAGGACTTATGCCAAACCCAAAGGCAGGAACTGTTACTCCTGACGTAGCTAAGGCTGTTACAGAGGCTAAGGCTGGTAAGATCGAGTATCGTCTTGATAAGACAAACATCATTCACTGCCCTATCGGTAAGGCTTCATTCGGTGTTGAGAAGCTCGAGCAGAACTTCAACACACTTATCAACGCTGTTGTAAAGGCTAAGCCAGCTGCTGCTAAGGGTCAGTACCTTAAGAGCGTAGTTGTAGCTTCTACAATGGGCCCTGGTATCAAGATCAGCACTGCTAAGTACGGCAACTAATCTGATAACAGATAAATATTGAATTTTTAAGGGACTTGTGCTAAATGCATAAGTCCCTTTTTTATATATTCCCACAATTTGAACCAACCGTGTTCAAATATTTGCATTATCAAGAAAAATTAACAAAATAATTTTTAAAGTAATCGTTTTACCCTGTTGCATTATTTTTTCTATGTGTTATAATATCAATTGAGCCGTAAGGTTCAGATTTTTGCAAGGAGTGATAATTATCAATATCTTTTATAACGAAAAAGATAAGGCTTTCAAGCTGAGAGCCAATAATACAGACTATATGATGAAGGTCTGCGAGGAGGGCTACCTCGCTCACGTTTACTATGGAAATAAAGTCCCTGACGAGGATCTGACTTATCTTCTCCGTCTTGACGAAAGCCCTTTCACACCTGCCACTAACGACCGTGACAGAGCAAGCTTTATGGATACACTGCCTTTTGAATATCCATGCTTCGGCCTTGGCGACTACAGAGAGTCTGCTTTCAAAATAATGGACGCTAACGGTATGTCGACCTGCGACCTGAGATATGTTTCTCATAAAATGTATGAGGGCAAGCCAAAGCTTGAGGGTCTGCCTGCTACTTTCGCTACTGAGGAAAGCGGTTGTTCAACTCTCGAGATAACAATGTATGATAAGTATGCCGATATCGAAGTTGTTCTTATCTACACAGCTTTCGATAAGCTTGACGTTATCACACGTTCCGCTGTTATCACAAACAAGAGCGAAAAGCCGTTTAAGATAACAAGAGCCCTTTCAGCTTGCGTTGATTTCGATACTGACAAAATGGATATGATTACACTCAACGGCTCATGGGCTAGAGAAAGAGCTGTTGAAAGATGCAGACTTCACCATGCTAAACAGCTTGTTGATTCCTGCAAGGGCGAATCATCACATCAGAACAATCCGTTCGTTGCTCTTTGCGACAATAACGCTGACGAGGATAAGGGCGAGGTTTTCGGTTTCAACTTTGTTTACTCTGGAAACTTCTATGCTCAGGCAGAAGTTACTCAGCATAAGAAAACTCGTTTCCTTATGGGTATAAATCCTCTTGACTTCCAGTGGCTTTTGGAAAAGGGCGAAAGCTTCACCTGCCCTGAGGTAGTAATGGTGCACTCTGACGAGGGTATAGGCAAAATGTCAAGAACTTTCCATGACCTCTATAGAAACAACCTTATCAGAGGCGAGTATAAGGATAAAAGACGTCCGATACTCATTAACAACTGGGAAGCTACTTACTTTAATTTCGATACTGACAAGCTTATAGATATCGCAAAGGAAGCTTCAAAGCTTGGTATAGAAATGCTTGTTATGGACGACGGCTGGTTCGGTCATAGAGATTCTGATAACTCATCACTGGGCGATTGGTTCGTTTATGAGAAGAAGCTCAAGGGCGGTCTTAAATATCTTGTTGACGAGGTAAATAAGCTTGGCATGAAGTTCGGCATTTGGTTCGAGCCTGAAATGATATCCCCTGACTCTGAACTTTATAAGGCTCACCCAGACTGGGCTATCCAGATAAAGGGCAGACCTCTGACGCTTTGCAGAGAGCAGTATGTTCTTGACTATTCGAGAAAGGAAGTCAGAGATCATGTTTACGGCATGATGAAGAAGATTCTCGACAGTGCGAATATCGAGTACATCAAGTGGGATATGAACAGACAGCTTACAGAGGTCGGCTCGGCTACCCTGCCTGCTGAAAGACAGAGAGAGCTTTGGCATAGATATGTTCTCGGTGTTTATGACCTTATGGACAGACTTACAACAGATTATCCTCATATCCTGCTGGAGAACTGCTCAGGCGGCGGAGCAAGATTTGATCCTGGTATGCTTTACTACAGCCCACAGATATGGTGCTCTGACGATACAGACGCTATCGAAAGACTGAAGATACAGCACGGCACTTCAATGTGCTATCCATGCTCAGCAATGGGTGCGCACGTTTCCGATTGCCCTAACCATACTGTTGGCAGAAACACTCCTTTTAAGACAAGAGGTCACGTTGCTATGGTGGGTACGTTCGGCTATGAGCTTGATGTAACAAGGATACCGCAGGAGGACAGGGACGCTATCCCTGCACAGATAGAGGAGTTCAACAAGTTCAACAAGCTTGTAAGAACAGGCGACCACTACAGAATAGGCAATATGTTCGAGGACAACACCTGGGACGCTTGGGAGTTCGTTGCAAAGGACAAGAGCGAAGCACTCTTTGAATTCGTTCAGGTGCTTGGCAGACCAAACGAAAGATCAAGACGTATCAAGCTCAAAGGTCTTGAAGCTGACGCTTACTATTATGAGGAGAATGATCCTGACAAAAAGATATCAGGTGCGGCACTCATGAACGCAGGCATCAATATCGCAAAGATGTGGAATGGTGACGGACTTTATGGCGACTTCTGCTCAAAGATTCTTCATTTTATAAAGGTGTAAGAGCAAAGCGTTTATCAAAGTTGTGGTAAGTTTAGATAAATACACAAAAGACTATTGACAATTTGAAGATATTGTAGTACAATAGTTGTAAAATAAGTTCAAATTTTAAAGGCGGAGCTCTTCCGCCTTTAAATAACACAGAGATGTAAACGAATACAACTTATAAGGAGAATTTTTATGAGGTTAAAAAAGCTAATGGCAGTGGCTTGTGCCGCCGCCCTTACAGTGACAGCTTTCGCAGGCTGCTCAAAAAAGAACGATTCCTCCAGCGGCTCTGACAGCAAGGGCGACGCTAAGAAGGAGTATTACAACGCTCAGCCTGTTGACACTGGCTGGGAGTGGGGAAATGTCGAGATAGTTGACGGTGGTTTTATCCCTGACGTCATCTATAACCCTACTGAGGAGGGGCTTATCTACGCCAGAACAGATATGGGCGGCGCTTATAAGTATAATAAGGATACTCAGCGCTGGGAGTGCATAACAGATTGCTTTGGTGGCGACGATTGGAACTATAACGGAACAGAGAGCCTTGCAACTGACCCTGTTGAGCCAAACAGAGTTTATCTTGCGGCTGGTACATACTCCACAAACAACGGTGCAATATTTGCTTCTGACGATTACGGCAAGAACTGGACTATCTGCGAAATGCCTTTCGGCATGGGCGGTAACGAGGTCGGAAGAGGCTGCGGTGAAAGACTTCAGGTAGACCCTAACGATAACTCAATACTTTACTTCGGCTCAAGAGCTGACGGACTTTGGAAGTCCACAGACTATGGCGCAACATGGAACGAGGTCACTTCATTCCCTACAAAGGGCGGATATACTGAAGACGGATATTCTATCGGACTTACATTCGTGGCATTCGATAAATCAAGCTCTGAAAAGGGTCAGGCAACAAAGACAATAATCGTTGGCTCAGCAGGAACACAGGGGGATTATCTCTATCGTTCTGATGACGCAGGCGAAACCTGGACAGCTATCCCTAATCCAAAGTCTGAGGCTACAGGCGACAAGACCGAGAAGCTCAAGCCTTGTCAGGGCGAGATATCTTCTGACGGATACCTCTATTCAACATGGTCGTATAAGGTAGGACCAAACGGTGCTTCTGACGGAGCAGTTCAGAAGTATAACCTTAAAACAGGCGAGTGGACAGAGATAACTCCTGAGAGATCTTATACTTGCGGTTACAATGGTATCTCAGTAAACCCTAACGACCCTAACATGATAGTATGCACAACTCTTGACCTTTGGGCATATTTCGACAATCTTTTCGTTTCCTATGACGGAGGCGAAACTTGGAACGGCATTTGGGGCAGTGACGAGAACGGCAAAGAGGTAAACAACTTTAATCTCGATATAAGCAATGCTCCTTGGTTGGATTGGCAGGGACAGCTCAAGCCGGGCTGGTGGATGACAGGTGTTGCTATCAACCCGTTCAACCCAGATGAAGTTCTTTACACAACAGGTGCAACTATTTTCGGCACATCAAATCTTTCAAAGATAAAGGACGAGCCTGTTGACATAAGCGTAAAGGCAATGGGCATTGAAATGACAGCTATCTTTGACTTCGTTTCACCTCTCGATAATGGCGAGGGTACTCCTGAACTTTATTCCACAATGGGTGACCTTTACGGCTTCCGTCATGATGATGTAACAAAAGCTCCTCAGGAGCATTACGGCGACTTTAAGGCAACTTCTATCGACTGTGCGGCACAGGATTATAAGATAGTAGTAAGAGCAACCAGCGACGGTGACGGCTCAGTTTACTATTCGACAGACGCAGCCGAAACATGGCAGGCAGTGGAAACACTCCCGGAGGGTGTTGAGAAGAAAGCAGGCGGCACAGCTAAGCTTTCCGCTGACGGCAAGACCATTTTCTATCAGAGCGGCACAACAGGCGTTGCTGCGGCAGTAACAAGCGACTTTGGCAAAACATGGACTACCTGCGAGGGACTTCCTGCCGGTGCAGTTATTGAAACAGATAAGGTAAATCCTGATAAGTTCTACGGCACATATGACGGAACGTTCTATATGAGTACAGACGGTGGAAAGACTTTCAGCCCTATCGCAAATATGCTCGTTTCAGCAACATCAATAAAAGCTTGTCCTGATAAAGAGGGCGACCTTTGGATACCTGTAGGTGCGGGCGGAGTTTACTATCTTGACTCATCAACAGGCACTCTCGCTCCTACATCTCAGGACGTTACACTGTGCGATGCTATTGGTCTTGGTAAGGCTGAAAAAGACGGCGACTATATGGCACTCTACATGATGGGCGAGGCAAACGGCGACGGCTACGGAATCTACCAGTCCACCGACAAGGGCGTAACATGGAAGCGTATCAATGATGACACACAGAAGTGGGGCAACGTTAGAAAGATAATCAGCGGCGACCCTAAGGTATACGGCAGAGTTTATGTAGGCACTGACGGACGTGGTATCATTATGGGAAACGTTAAGCAGTAATACATTATAATATAGCGAACAGAGCGGTGCAGATAGTGCCGCTCTGTTTTTGTCTTTGCCCGAATGCAAAGCATTTCTGCACATTGTATAAGTGAATAAAATCGGAAGTGCAAATTTGTGCATTGTTATGATAAATCTTAAAATCATCTTAGCAAAATTACAAATGCTTGCATTTGGTGCAGATTTTTGTAATTATGTTACTGTAAGAACAGATCAGAAGATACAGACAACAGAAAGGGGCGCTTAATATGAACGATGCAAATAAAGAAACAAACGTAGCTTATGAAGAGCCGAAAAAGAAAGTGCATATAAAGCTGCTGATATTCCTTGCGCTGATAGCGGCGCTGGTCATATGTTGGGGGCTGAAAATCGTGACGTTTTATTACAAAACTCACGGCATAGGGGGATACTATTTTTATAAGGGCAGCGATGTTGAGGTCGTCCACCAACTGCCAGAGGGTCTCACTGACGAGGATATCTCAAATGCGGTGATAATACGCACATACAATAGAGGCGAAGCAAATGACTATGAGAATGCAGGCAAAAACGACTTTTTTGTGGAATCCCATTATCTTATGGGCGTGCAGAGTATCGACGATGAGACCTGCAAGGTCTATATACTGAGCAATGACGGACATTATAAAGGTGCGGGCAATATGTACAGCGGCGGTCTGGTCGTAAGAATGTTGGACTTTAAAAAGCAGGACGACAATTGGACAATGACCAAGATGTGGGAGCCGAGAGGCGGAGCAATGTATGAAGGCTCGATCAGGGAAACTATCCCCTCTGAGCTTGCTGATCTTATATTCAGCGATGAGGAAACAGAGATCAAAAAGACGATCACCGATGAAACGGAAGAGAAGGTCAAGGCGTACTATGACACTGACGAAGTGGCGTAATATAAACTTTGTATAACATGATACAGCAAAATGGGACGTCGAGGACGCTGTCCCCTATACCATTCCTCTTGTAAGGGCGACCTGTGATCGCCCGTTCTTTTTGCGATAGCAAAATTATTGCGATAAATAGTAGCATTTTACCCTGCTAAAGCCCCGAAAAACCGACTTTTATAACGAATATGAATAAAATGTAGCGGCAAATGATACTCATAGTGAAATTTGTGCAATGTGCATATAAACGCGTTGAGAAGTAGGTGAAAATTCTATATTGTAATTTGTCTGTAACCGCTTGCAAATGGCTTGAAAGTAGTGTATAATAATACTTGCGTGACTGCACAGTGTATTTAATGTACACGATGATGATATGCGATGAAGCGGAAGGTTGCTGACAGTTGGTCAGGTAATTTCCGTGGAGTATGTCCGATTTTAAACCGGGCGACTGTTAATACCGAACACAGTATGTGCTTATGCTTCTTGCGATAGCGGATAAGGTCTGCTTTAGCGTGAGTATGTGTGATGCTGTGTGCGCTGTTTTCTGAGTCCGAAAGCCTTGTGGGTTTCGGAATTTTTTATGAGAACGGCAGGGAACACACGGCAGAGTGTAAACGGGTATCAACAGAAAGCTTTTAAAGCTCGAACCTGTCAATTGCGTAAGCGATCGGCACGCCTCGATCATTTACGCAATTGACTGAGGCTTGAGTGAAAGAAAGCTGCCCCCTAAACTTTTTTAATTTGCACAAGGAGGCGATTTAAGTGGCAGTCAATGAAAAGATCAGAATCAAGATCAAGGGTTACGAGCATGCGGTTGTAGACGCAGCTGCAGCAAAGATCGTTGAGGCTGTTAAGCGTTCAGGCGCACAGGTTTCAGGTCCTATCCCACTTCCTACAGACAAAGAGGTAATCACTATCCTCAGAGCTGTACACAAGTACAAGGATAGCCGTGAGCAGTTCGAGATGAGAACTCACAAGAGACTTATCGATGTTCTGAGACCTACAAAGGAAACAACAGCAGCTCTTGAAAATCTTGAACTTCCTGCAGGCGTTAACATTGTTATGGAGATCAAGTAATCTCCAAATGAGATCGCGTGCGATCTCAAAAAACATTTAACACGCAGGTCACGTCGGACAAGTCCGACCAATAACCACATAGGAGGAAAACATAATGCAAAAGGGAATCATCGGTAAGAAAATCGGTATGACACAGATTTTCGATGAAGCAGGAAAAGTAATTCCTGTAACAGTTGTTGAAGCTGGTCCTTGCGTTGTCGTTCAGAAGAAGACAGTTGAGAATGACGGCTATGAGGCTGTTCAGCTGGGCTATGGCGACATCAGAGCGAAGAGAGTAAACAAGCCTCTTCAGGGTCACTTCAAGAAGGCTGACGTTGCAATGAAGAGAACTCTTAAGGAGTTCAGACTTGCTGACACATCAGCTCTTAATGTTGGAGATATCGTAAAGGCTGACACATTTGCTGCAGGCGACATCGTTGATGTCAGCGGTACAAGCAAGGGTCACGGATTCTCCGGTACGATCAAGCGTCACAACAACTCAAGACTTAAGGAAACTCACGGTACAGGTCCTGTACACAGACATGCAGGTTCTATGGGTGCTTGTTCATCACCTTCAAGAATCTTCAAGGGCAAGGGTATGCCTGGTCAGTATGGTAACGTAAAGGTAACTGTACAGAATCTTGAGATCGTCAAGGTAGACGCAGAAAACAATCTTATCGCAATCAAGGGCGCAATTCCTGGACCAAAGAACGGTACAGTTACAATTTGCGACTGCGTTAAGAAGGCTTAGTGGAAGGAGGAATCATAATGTCACAGATTTCAGTATTTGATATGACAGGCAAAAAGGTTGCCGACACTGAGCTTAACGATGCTATTTTCGGTATCGAGCCAAACAAGGCTATCATGCACGCTATGGTTGTAAATTATCTTGCTAACCAGAGACAGGGCACACAGTCAACTCTTACAAGAACAGAAGTAAGAGGCGGTGGTAGAAAGCCATGGAGACAGAAGGGAACAGGTCACGCAAGACAGGGTTCTATCAGAGCTCCACAGTGGGTACACGGTGGTGTTGCTCTCGGTCCTAAGCCAAGAGATTACAGCTATTCACTTAATAAAAAGGAAAGAAGACTCGGTATGAAGTCTGCACTTTCAACAAAGGTCGTTGACGAGAATCTCGTAGTTGTTGATTCAATCAAGCTCGAGAGCTACAAGACAAAGGCAGTTGTTGAGATGCTCAAGGCACTTGGTGCTGAGGGTAAGGCTCTCATCGTTACAGCAGAGTCTGACAAGACTGTTGTCAAGAGTGCAGCCAACATTCCTGGCGTTAAGACAGCTACTGTAAATACTCTCAGTGTTTACGACATTCTGAACTATGATAAGTTTATCGTTTCTTCAGAGGCTGTAAAGAAGATTGAGGAGGTTTACGCATAATGAGAACTGCTCAAGATATAATTTTAAAGCCAGTTATCACTGAAGACTCTATGGACAGACTTCAGGCTAACAGATACACTTTCAAGGTCGCTAAGGACGCTAACAAGATCGAGATCGCTAAGGCAGTTGAAGAGCTTTTCAACGTAAAGGTAGCTAAGGTAAACACGATCAGCGTTAAGGGTAAGCAGAAGAGAATGGGAAGAAGCGTAGGCTACAGACCAGACTGGAAAAAAGCGATCGTTACTCTTGAGGGTGACAAGACAATCGAATTCTTCGAGGGCTTGTTCTAAATCCTCTAAAAGAGGTGCAGCGTAAGGCTGCATTGCTCCGAAGAACTTCATGAATACCGAGAAGCCTTCGGAAAGGTCTTGCGAGGCGGCGAGGACCGCTCATCATTTCACCGCAGGACGTAAGTATGGAAGGGCGCTTGGCGTGAAAACGCTTTGACCTTTTCGCAAAACTCAGATAAGGAGTGAATTTCAAATGGCAATAAAGAGCTACAAGCCTACAACAGCCGGCAGAAGAGGTATGACAGTTACCGATTATTCCGAGCTTTCAAAGGTTGCTCCATGTAAGTCTCTGCTTGAGCCACTCAAGAAGAACTCAGGTAGAAACAGCTACGGTAGAATCACTGTTCGTCACAGAGGCGGCGGAGTAAGAAGAAAATACCGTGTAATTGATTTTAAGAGAAACAAACTCGATATGAACGCAACAGTTCTTACTATCGAGTACGATCCAAACCGTTCAGCATTCATTGCTCTTGTAGAGTATGAGGACGGCGAGAAGAGATACATCATCGCACCTTATGGTCTTAAGGTTGGTGACGTTATCAGAGCAGGCGCAGACGCAGACATCAAGCCTGGTAATGCACTTGCAATGATAAACATTCCTGTTGGTACTTTCATCCACAACATCGAGCTTTATCCTGGTAAGGGCGCACAGCTCGTTCGTTCAGCAGGAAACATGGCTCAGCTCATGGGTAAGGAAGACAACTACGCACTTGTAAGACTTCCTTCAGGCGAGATGAGAAAGGTCCCTGTAAACTGCATGGCTACAATCGGTCAGGTAGGAAACATCGACCATGAGAACGTAAATATCGGTAAGGCGGGTAGAAAGCGTCATATGGGCTGGAGACCTACCGTTAGAGGTTCTGTAATGAACCCATGCGATCACCCACACGGTGGTGGTGAGGGTCGTGCTCCAGTTGGTAGACCAACTCCAGTTACACCTTGGGGTAAGCCTACAATGGGATACAAGACCCGTGCTAAGCATCATCGCTCCGATAAGTTTATCGTAAAACGCAGAAACGGTAAGTAATGCTGAAAGGAGGCAGATGATCAATGGGTAGAAGTGTCAAGAAGGGACCATACGTACAGGAGGTCCTTTACAAGAGAGTTAAGGCAATGAACGATGCAGGCGAGAAGAAGGTGCTCAAGACATGGAGCAGAGCTTCTACAATATTCCCTGAATTCGTTGGTCACACATTCGCAGTTCACGACGGACGTAAGCACGTTCCTGTATATGTAACAGAGGACATGGTTGGTCACAAGCTGGGAGAGTTCGCTCCAACAAGAACATTCAAGGGTCATGCAGGTTCAAAGACCTCAAACAACGGTAAGTAGTGCGGAAGGAGGAATACAAATGGAAGCAAAAGCAATTCTGAGAAATGCTCGTATTGCTCCTCGTAAGGTACAGATCGTTCTCGATCTGATCAGAGGAAAAGACTATGATGTTGCAATGGCAACAGTAAAGCATACACCAAAGGCTGCAAGTGAATATCTTGAGAAGCTTCTGAAGTCCGCCGCTCACAACGCTGAGAACAACCATAACATGGATAAGAACAACCTTTACGTTGCAGAGTGCTATGTTTGTCCAGGACCGATAATGAAGAGAATCATGCCAAGAGCACAAGGCAGAGCATATAGAATCCTTAAGAGAACATCACACGTTACGATCGTTCTTAAGGAAAAGGAATAAGCTGAAAGAGGAGGTAAACTATGGGACAGAAAGTAAATCCACACGGACTTCGTGTCGGTGTGATTAAGAATTGGGACTCCCGCTGGTTTGCAGAAAAGGGTACTTTTGGCGATACACTGGTTGAGGATTACAACGTTCGTAACTTCATTCTTAAAGAGCTGAATACAAGATCAAAGAATCCAGTAGATAAGTGCGTATACGCCGGCGTTCCAAAAGTAGAGATCGAAAGATTTGCCGATAAGGACGGCGGTCAGAAGGTAAGAATCCACATCCACTGTGCAAAGCCTGGTATCGTAATAGGCAGAGGCGGCGCAGAGATCGAAAAGCTCCGTGCAAACGTTGAAAAGATGATCGGCAAGAGCGTTGCTATCAACATCGTTGAGGTAAAGCAGCCTGACATCAATGCACAGCTCGTTGCAGAAAAGATCGCACACGATCTTGAAGATAGAATCTCATTCAGAAGAGCAATGAAGCAGTCTATCGGCAGAGCAATGAAGCTCGGCGCTAAGGGTATCAAGGTTAGATGCGGCGGCCGTCTTGGCGGTGCAGAGATCGCTAGAGCAGAAACATACCACGAGGGTACAATTCCACTTCAGACGATCAGAGCTGACATCGACTATGGTACAGCTGAGGCACACACAACTTACGGTAGGATCGGCGTTAAGGTATGGATATACAGAGGCGAGGTTCTTAAGGGCGAAGTTGCTGCTTCAGACAAGAGAGAGTCAAACGACAGAAGACGCCAGAACAGAAATGGTAAGCGTGACTTCAATAAGGCTAAAAAAGAGGGAGGTAACAAGTAATGCTGCTTCCAAAGAGAGTTAAGTTCAGAAAACAGCACCGTGGCCGTATGACAGGCAAGGCTATGAGAGGTAACACAGTTTCTCACGGTGAGTATGGTCTTCAGGCTCTTCAGCCTGCTTGGATCACATCAAATCAGATCGAAGCTGCCCGTATCGCAATGACAAGATACATCAAGCGTGGCGGTCAGGTTTGGATCAAGATCTTCCCAGATAAGCCTGCAACAAGAAAGCCTCTTGGAACTCGAATGGGTAAAGGTAAGGGCGCACCTGAGTATTGGGTAGCCGTTGTTAAGCCAGGCAGAGTAATGTTCGAGATCGCAGGAGTACCTGAAGAGACAGCTAGAGAAGCAATGCGTCTTGCAATGCACAAGCTGCCTATCAAGTGTAAGTTCGTTAAAAGAGATACTCAAGAAACGGGTGGTGAGCAATAATGAAGGCTAATGAAATCAAGGATATGACAGTCGACGAGCTCAACAGCAAACTCGCTGAGCTCAAGCAGGAGCTTTTTAACCTTCGTTTCCAGCACGCTGTAAATCAGTTGGAGAATCCTAAGAGACTTCAGGCTGTGAAGAAGGATATTGCTCGTGTAAAGACATTCATTCGTAAGCAAGAGTCCAATGTTCAGTAATTTTCGAAGGGAGGATTAACTGTGAGCGAAGAGAGAAATTTGAGAAAAACCAGAGTTGGCGTTGTAGTTTCCAACAAGATGGATAAGACTATCGTAGTTGCTATCAAGGATAACGTACAGCATCCACTTTACAAGAAGATCATCAAGAGAACAGTTAAGCTTAAGGCACATGACGAAAACAATGTCTGCAATATAGGCGACAAGGTTGAAGTTATGGAAACAAGACCTCTGTCAAAGGACAAGAGATGGCGTCTTGTTAACGTTCTTGAGAAGGCTAAGTAATTAAAACGCAATAGTGCAGGTGGCAGATAACTTCTGCCGACCGCACGTTAAATTCTGAAAGGAGGAACGCACTGTGATACAAATGCAGACTTACCTGAAGGTAGCAGATAACTCCGGAGCAAAGGAGCTTATGTGCATCAGGGTACTCGGCGGAACACGCAGAAAGTATGCAAACATCGGTGACGTTGTAGTTTGTTCTGTTAAAAAGGCAACACCAGGCGGAGTTGTTAAAAAGGGCGACGTTGTTAAAGCAGTAATCGTTCGTTCAGCTAAGGGTCTTCGTCGTGCAGACGGCACATATATCCGTTTTGACGAAAACGCAGCTGTTATTATCAAAGAAGACAAGAACCCAAGAGGTACTCGTATATTTGGACCAGTAGCTAAGGAGCTCAGAGAGAAGGATTATATGAAGATCCTTTCACTTGCTCCAGAAGTTCTTTAATTGGAGGTGTCGTAACAATGAATAAGGTACACGTAAAAACAGGCGACACCGTCGTTATCCTCTCCGGTAAGGACAAGGGTAAGAAGGGCAAGGTCCTGGAAGTTTCCCCTAAGGAGGGAAAGGTAATCGTTGAGGGTCTTAACATTGCTACAAAGCACGTTAAGCCAAGACGTCAGGGCGAGCAGGGCGGCATAGTTGAGGCTGAGGCTGCAATGTATGCTTCAAAGGTACAGGCAGTTTGCCCTAAGTGCGGCAAGCCAACAAGAGTCGCTCATAAGTTCCTTGAGGACGGTACTAAAGTTAGAGTCTGCAAGAACGCAGACTGCGGCGAAGAATTTTAATTAGGAGGATATTACGATGGCTAGACTTAAAGAATATTATGTTAGCGACGTAGCTCCTGCTATGATGAAGAAATTCGAATACGCTAACGTTATGCAGATCCCAAAACTTGATAAGGTAGTTATCAACGTGGGCTGCGGCGCAGATAAGGATAACAAGAAGGTTATCGATGCTATCATGACTGATCTGGCTGCTATCACAGGACAGAAGCCGATCGTTTGTAAGGCAAAGAAGTCCGTTGCTAACTTCAAGCTCAGAGACGGACAGATCATCGGTGTTAAGGTAACGCTGAGAGCTGAGAAAATGTATGAATTCGTTGACAGACTTTTCAACGTAGCATTTCCTCGTGTAAGAGATTTCAGAGGTATCAACCCTAACTCTTTCGACGGCAGAGGCAACTACTCTACTGGTCTTAAGGAGCAGCTGATCTTCCCTGAGATCGAATACGATAAGATAGATAAGGTTCGTGGTATGGATATCAACTTTATCACAACTGCAAAAACTGATGAAGAGGCAAAGGAGCTGCTTTCACTTATGGGTGCTCCATTTGCTGATAAGTAAGAGGAGGATAAAAAATGGCTAAGAAGGCTATGATCAACAAACAGCAGGCTACGCCTAAATATTCCACTCGTGCTTACAACAGATGTAAGATCTGCGGAAGACCTCACGCTTATCTGAGAAAGTTCGGCGTTTGCCGTATCTGTTTCAGAGAGTTGGCTCACGAGGGTAAGATTCCGGGAGTTAAGAAGGCTAGTTGGTAAAAGGAGGTTAACACGCATGCAAATTACTGATACAATAGCGGATCTTCTTACAAGAATCCGTAACGCAAGTACTGCGAAGCACGCAACAGTTGACGTTCCTGCATCTAATATGAAGAAGTCGATCACACAGATCCTCGTAGACGAAGGATACGTTAAGGACTTCAAGATCATTGAAGACGGTAAGCAGGGTATCATTAGAATTACTCTTAAATATGACGAGAACAGAAATCCAGTCATCACAGGACTCAGAAGAGTATCAAAGCCTGGTCTGAGAATTTACGCAAGCTGCGAGGATATGCCAAAGGTTATAAAGGGTCTTGGCATTGCTATCGTATCTACTTCAAAGGGCGTTATCACAGACAAGAAGGCTAGAGAGCTGAATGTCGGCGGAGAAGTTCTCGCATTCATCTGGTAAGGAGGACTAAGTTATGTCAAGAATAGGTATTAAGCCAATTAGTGTTCCTGCAGGTGTAGAGGTTACTGTTGCAGACGGAAACGTAGTTACAGTAAAGGGTCCTAAGGGTTCACTCACAAAAGAGTTCCACAAGGATATGATAATAAAGTGTGCAGACGGCGTGATCACAGTAGAGCGTCCTTCAGAGG
The DNA here is from genome assembly GCF_040909065.1 of Ruminococcus sp. RTP21359st1_H3_RTP21359_211015. Classification (NCBI taxonomy): domain Bacteria; kingdom Bacillati; phylum Bacillota; class Clostridia; order Eubacteriales; family Oscillospiraceae; genus Ruminococcus; species Ruminococcus sp. RTP21359st1_H3_RTP21359_211015. The sequence continues at coordinate 10,095 of NZ_JBDGDD010000022.1, read as the reverse complement.
ATAAGCTCCACAAGTCACTGCACGGTCTGACAAGAACACTCGTACACAACATGGTAGAGGGTGTTACAGAGGGTTTCGCAAAGAAGCTTGAGATCGTTGGTGTAGGTTACAGAGCACAGAAGCAGGGTAAGAACCTTGTTATGAACCTTGGTTTTTCTCATCAGGTAATCGTACCTGAGACAGATACTATCAAGATCGATGTACCTGACGCAAACCACATCGTAATTTCAGGTTGCGACAAGCAGGAAGTAGGTCAGTTTGCTTGTGAGATCCGTGAGAAGCGTCCACCAGAGCCTTATAAGGGTAAGGGTATTCGTTACGAAGGCGAGTATGTTATCCGTAAGGAAGGTAAGGCTGGTAAGGGCAGCAAGAAGTAATAAAAGGAGAGAATTACTATGGTTAAAAAGCTTGACAAGGCTAAGGCAAGAGCAAAAAGACATCAGAGAGTCCGCAACAAGATCAACGGAACAGCTGATTGTCCTCGCCTCAACGTATTCCGCTCCTCTAAGCATATTTATGCACAGGTTATCGACGACGTAAACGGCGTAACACTTTGCAGCGCTTCCTCAATGTCCAAGGACTTTGAAGGCAACGGCGGCAACAAGGAAGGCGCTCGTAAGGTCGGCGAAATGATCGCTCAGGCGGCTAAGGCAAAGGGCATCGAGAATGTCGTATTCGACAGAGGCGGCTACCTTTACCACGGACGTGTTCAGGAGTTGGCAGACGGAGCCCGTGAAGGCGGACTTAAGTTCTAAAGAGGAGGGTAAACATTGGCTTTAATAGATGCTTCAAACATGGAACTTACTGAAAAGGTCGTTGCAATTAACAGAGTATCAAAGACTGTTAAGGGCGGCCGTATAATGAAGTTCTCAGTCCTCGTAGTAGTAGGCGACGGAAACGGAGTAGTAGGTTTCGGAATCGGTAAATCAGGAGAAGTTCCTGACGCAATCAGAAAGGCAATCCAGGACGCCAAGAAGAACCTTATCAGAATTTCACTTAAGGGAACAACGATCCCACACGAAATTATCGGTAAGTTCGGTGCAGGCGAGGTTCTTCTCAAGCCTGCAGCACCAGGTACTGGAGTTATCGCAGGCGGCACAGTAAGAGCCGTTGTAGAAGCTGCTGGAATTAAGGATATCAGAGCTAAGCAGCTCCGTTCAAACAATCCTTACAACGCAGTAAGAGCTACAATAAGCGGTCTTGCTAACATCAGAAGCGCTGAAACAGTAGCAGCTCTCAGAGGCAAGACAGTTAAAGAAATTACAGGCTAAGGAGGATAACAGTTATGGCAATAAACATCGAACTGATAAAGAGCCTTAACGGAAGAAGCGATAAGCAGGTCGCTACCGCTAATTCACTGGGTCTCAGAAAAATCGGGGATAAGACTTGTCAGCCTGACAATCCTCAGACAAAGGGAAAGGTAAAGGTTATCTCCCATCTTATTAAAGTAACTGAAGTATAAGGAGGTGCAATCTGAATGAAACTGCACGAATTATCACCTGTTGCAGGCTCCGTAAAGGAGAGCAAGCGCAAGGGCAGAGGTCACGGTTCTGGTAACGGAAAGACCGCAGGCAAGGGACACAAGGGTCAGAAGGCTCGTTCCGGCGGCGGAATAAGACCGGGCTTTGAAGGCGGACAGACAATGCTCGCAAGAAGAATCCCTAAGCGTGGATTCAACAATATTTTCGCAACAAAGTATGCTATCGTAAATGTATCTGATCTTGATAGATTTGTTGACGGCACAGTTGTTGATACTGAGCTTCTTAAAGCTTCAGGCATCATCAAGAAGGAACTTGACGGCGTCAAGATCCTCGGAAACGGCGAATTAACTAAAAACCTTACCGTTAAGGCTGCTAAGTTCTCAGCAGCTGCTAAGGAAAAGATTGAAAAGGCAGGCGGGAAGGTTGAGGTGATGTAATTGTGATAGAGACATTTCGTAATGCCTGGAGAGTTCCGGAATTAAGAAAAAAACTTCTATTTACTTTTTTCATCATCATCATCTACAGAGTCGGCGGTACAGTTCCTGTACCTTACCTTGACTCAGTCGCATTGTCAGCATGGTTTGAACAGAGTGCTTCGTCAGGTGACTTTTTCAGCTATCTGAACGTTCTGTCAGGAGGTAACTTTTCAAAAGCTACTCTCTTGGCGCTCTCCGTTTCACCTTATATCAATGCACAAATTATCATTCAGCTTCTGACCTACGCTCTTCCACCGCTGGAAAGACTCCAGAAGGAAGGTCCTGAGGGTAGAAAGAAACTTAACAAGATAACAAAATATGCGTCACTTGCTATTGCTATCTTCCAGGCGTGGGCTTATTACCTCACCATGAAGAAAGCGGGTGCTTGTGTTTACACAGAGGGCTTTAGCAAGATATTCGCAGAGATAGTTATTATCGCTTGCTTTACAGCAGGTGCGTCACTGACGATCTGGCTTGGTGATGAGATAAACGAGAAGGGTATCGGAAACGGTATCTCAATGCTCCTGTTCGCAGGTATCATTGCAAGAGGTCCTTCAGCAGTTATCGGTCTGTTCGATTACATGAAGACAGGCGAGGCTAAGAACATCATTCTCGTAATTGCTATCCTTGTTGTGTTCGTTCTGATGATAGGCTTTATCATCTTCATGAACGAGGCTGAAAGAAGAATACCGATACAGTACGCTAAGAGAGTGGTCGGTAGAAAACAGTACGGCGGTCAGAATACTTTTATTCCGATCAAGATCGCAATGAGCGGCGTTATGCCTATCATCTTTGCAATGGCTTTCATGTCACTGCCTTCAACACTCAAAATGTTCATTGAACCAAAGAGCGGAAGCTTCTACGATCACTTCCTTCACTGGTTCGAGTACACTCATCCGTTCTACGCTTGTCTGTACTTTGTGCTGATAATCGGCTTCAACTATTTCTATGTTTCAATGCAGTATAACCCACTTGAGATCGCAAACAACCTCAGACAGAACAACGGCGGTATCCCTGGTATCAGACCTGGCAGACCAACTTCCGATTATCTTAAGAAGGTTCTGTCAAAGATAACATTGGTAGGAGCTGTGTTCCTCGGAATAATCGCTATCTTCCCTATTATCTTCACTTCGATCACAAAGATGAATATTGCAATGGGCGGTACTTCGATCCTTATCGTTGTATCAGTTGCTCTTGAAACTGCAAGAACTATGGAATCTCAAATGATGATGCGTCATCATAAGGGCTTCCTTGAATAAACCATAGGCTTTACGTTTGAGATAAAAAGGAGTTAAAAATGAATATCATTCTTTTAGGTGCTCCCGGTGCGGGAAAAGGAACTCAGGCTGAGGTCATCTGCAAGGCTCTGAACATTCCTACTATTTCTACAGGCAATATGCTCAGAGCTGCTGTTAAGGCTGGCACTGAGTACGGTCTCAAGGCTAAGGCTGCTATGGACGCAGGCGACCTTGTATCAGACGATATCGTAATTGGTATCCTTAAGGACAGGATCGCTGAGCCTGACGCTCAGAACGGTTTCATTCTGGACGGTTTTCCAAGAACAGTTCCTCAGGCTGAGGCTCTTGACGCTATGGGCGTTAAGATAGACAAGGTCATAGAGATATATGTTGCTGACGAGACTATTCAGCAGAGACTTTCGGGCAGAAGAGTTTGCCTCGACTGTGGCGCTACTTACCACACAGCTTTCAAGCCTTCAAAGGTAGAGGGCGTGTGCGATGTTTGCGGAAAGCCGATCGTTATCCGTAAGGACGACGAGCCTGCAACAGTTATCAGCAGACTTCAGACATATCACAAATCAACCGCTCCTCTTAAAGATTACTACGGTAAGCAGGGTAAGCTCGTTACTGTTGAGGGACAGGATAAGGTAGAGGACACTTCAAAGCTTGTTCTCGAAGCTGTTAAGGCATAGATCCGAGGCGTTTTTAATGATTTGCGTTAAATCCAATAAAGAGATCGAGAAAATGCAGAAGGCGGGCGCAATAACCGCCGGAGCATTGATCGCTGCGGGCGAGGCTATCAGACCGGGTATGACTACCTACGAGCTTGATAAAGTCGTTCACAGATATATCACTTCTCATGGTGCAAAGCCAAGCTTCCTTGGCTACGGCGGATTTCCAGGCTCAGCCTGCATTTCCGTCAACGATGAGATAATCCATGGTATCCCCGGTCCACGCAAGCTTTGCGAGGGCGACATAGTTTCAGTAGACGTTGGTGCTTACATTGACGGCTATCACGGAGATTCCTGCAAGACCTTTGCTGTAGGCAAGATTTCCCCTGAGGCAGAGGCTCTGATGAAGTCCACCGAAGAAAGTCTGTATCTTGCAATAGATATGGTAAAGCCGGGCGTTAGACTTGGCGACTTGGGTGCGGCCATTCAGAAATACAATGAGGACAACGGCTACTCCGTTGTAAGACAGTTCGTAGGTCACGGTGTGGGCAAAAACCTGCACGAAGATCCGGAAGTTCCAAACTATGGCAAGGCTGGTCACGGCATCAGACTTGTGGCAGGCATGGTAATAGCCATAGAGCCTATGATAAACATGGGTACGGCTGATATCAAGACAATGCCTGACGGTTGGACTGTCAAGACAAAAGACGGAAAGTGGGCGGCTCATTTTGAGCATACAATCGCAGTTACTCCTGACGGGGCAGTTATCCTGACCAAAGTATGACGGAGAAAAGCGTTGTAGATATACCGATCGGTTCAGTGGTGCTTGCGAACGCAGGCCGTGATAAGGGCAGATATTTTGTTGCGGTAGCTGCCAGCGGCGGTTTTGTGTATATCGCAGACGGCAAGGAGCGTAAGCTTGAAAAGCCAAAGCGTAAAAACATAAAACACATTTCACCTGCGGGCGTCAACATCAGCACTGATGAGCTGACAAACAGGAAATTAAGACGGCTGATACAAGGTTTTGACCCAAACCGTGTTACAGCAGACCAAAACCTTTTAGATGGGGAGGTTTTTTAATGTCAAAGGAAGACGTTATCGAACTTGAGGGAACGGTAATTGAGGCTAAGCCAAATGCAACGTTTCTGGTAGAACTTTCAAACGGTCATAAAATCCTTGCTCATATTTCGGGTAAGCTGCGTATGAATTATATTCGTATCGTACCCGGAGATAAGGTAACGGTCGAAATGTCACCGTATGACTTGACAAAGGGAAGAATCACATGGAGAGCTAAGTAAGCTTTCCCGTAAGTTTAAGAATTTTTAATTCTTGTCGCTAAATTCAAAGGAGGTATTTCAATGAAAGTAAGACCTTCAGTTAAGCCTATCTGCGAGAAGTGCAAGGTAATCAAGAGAAAAGGCAAGGTTATGGTAATCTGCCAGAATCCTAAGCACAAACAACGTCAGGGCTAACAAACCAATAATGGAGGTGCAGCTAAATAATGGCTCGTATTGCTGGTATCGACCTGCCAAAGGATAAGAGAATTGAAATTGCTCTTACTTATATCTATGGTATAGGTCAGAAAACTGCTACTAAGATTCTTAATGAAACAGGCGTAAATCCTGACACAAGAGTTAAGGATATGTCTGAGGACGATGTAGCTAAATTGCGTGAATATATTGACCATAACATCACTGTTGAGGGTGACCTCAGAAGAAATGTTGCGCTCAATATCAAGAGATTGACAGAAATCGGTTGTTATCGTGGTCTTCGTCACAGAAGAGGTCTCCCAGTTAGAGGTCAGAGAACAAAGACCAACGCAAGAACTCGTAAGGGTCCTGTAAAGACAATCGCTAATAAGAAGAAGTAAGGAGGGTGTGAACAATGGCTCAGGCTAAGAAGAAGACTACTATTCGTCGTCGTCGTGAAAGAAAGAACATTGAACAGGGACAGGTTCATATCCAGTCTACTTTTAACAACACTATCGTAACTATTACAGATATGCAGGGCAATGCTATTTCTTGGGCATCTGCCGGCGGACTCGGCTTCAGAGGTTCTAAGAAGTCTACTCCATTCGCTGCTCAGACAGCTGCTGAAACTGCTGCAAGAGCTGCTAAGGAGCATGGCCTTAAGACAGTTGAAGTTTTTGTAAAGGGACCTGGTGCTGGCCGTGAGGCTGCAATCAGAGCTTTGCAGTCTGAGGATCTTGAAGTTAGACTTATCAAGGATGTAACTCCGATCCCTCACAATGGATGCCGTCCTCCAAAGAGAAGACGTGTATAGTTTATAAGACAATTTGAGTTTGTAGTTTACTCAAAGTCGGGTAAGCAATTCGGCTAAGACCCGATAACATTTAGAAAACGGAGGTATTTACCATGGCAGTAAATAGAGAACCAATACTCAAGAGATGTAAATCTCTCGGAATCAGCCCAGCAGTTATGGGTATCGCTAAGGAAACAAAGCGTGATCCTAACGCTAACAAGAGAAAGAAAGTTTCAGAATATGGTATGCAGCTTAAGGAAAAGCAGAAGCTCAAGTTCATCTACGGCGTTCTTGAGAAGCAGTTCCGTCACCTGTTCGAGCTTGCTGAGAAAATGGAGGGTCAGGCCGGTGCTAACCTCATTACTCTTCTCGAGTCAAGACTTGACAATGTTGTATACAGAATGGGTCTTTCAATGACAAGAAGAGAGGCTCGTCAGCTCGTTGTTCACGGTCATTATCTTGTTAACGGCAAGAGAGTTGACATTCCTTCTTACAGAATCAAGGAAGGCGATGTTATCTCACTTAAGGAAAACAGCAAGAAGAGCGAGAAGTTCAAGCAGATCATTGAGGCTAACGCTTCAAAGGCAGCTCCTACATGGCTTGATGTAAACAAGGACAACCAGACAGCTAAGGTTCTTCGTATGCCTGTTAAGGAAGACCTTGACTATGACATCGAGGAGCACCTCATCGTCGAGTTGTATTCTAAATAATGTATTGATAGTGGTTCTTACGGTATGCACTCTTTAAGAGTGCGTATCGAAGAAATACTTGATATGTTTTTGGAAGTGTATGTGTTATTGATCATATAAAACAATCGAGTTTGAAAACAGGAGGGTCTTAAATGCTTGAAAAAATAGAAAAGCCTGAAATCGAAACAGCCGAGCTAAAGAGCAACGGAACATACGGCAAGTTTATTCTCGAGCCTCTGGAGCGTGGCTATGGTATTACGCTCGGAAATAGTCTGAGACGTGTACTGCTCTCCTCTTTGCCAGGCGTCGCCGTTACATCGGTAAAGATCGACGGTGTACACCACGAACTATCAACAATTCCCGGAGTTAAGGAAGATGTTACTGAGATCATTCTTAACCTCAAGGGTTTAACTGCAAAGCTTTACGGCGAGGGTCCTAAGACTATCTACATTGAGGCCGAGGGCGAGTGCGTTGTCACTGCCGGCGACATCAAGACAGATTCTGAGGTGGACATTCTTGTTCCTGATATGCACATTGCAACTTTGGGACCGGGCGCAAAGCTTTATATGGAAATTGTCATCGACAGAGGTCGTGGATATGTTTCTGCGGAAAAGAACAAGGCGCTTATGCCTAACGCCCCTATTGGTGTTATTGCAGTAGACAGTATTTATACGCCTGTATTAAAGGTGAACTTCACGGTTGACAACACCCGTGTTGGACAGATCACCGATTTTGATAAGCTGACATTGGAGGTTTGGACCGACGGTACTATCTCCGCTAAGGAAGCTGTATCAATGGCAGCCAAACTCCTCAACGAGCATCTGAATCTCTTTGTTGATCTCTCAGAAGAGACTAACGTTGTAGAGATGATGGTTGAAAAGGATGAAAAGGGCAAGGAAAAGATCCTTGAGATGACCATTGAGGAACTTGACTTATCTGTGCGTTCATTTAACTGTCTGAAGCGTGCAGGAATTAACACGGTTAACGATTTGATTGAAAAGTCTGCTGAAGAAATGATGAAGGTAAGAAACCTTGGTAAGAAGTCATTCGACGAGGTCAAGGAAAAGCTTCATTCATTGGGTTACGACCTTAATTCAGAGGACGATAATTAAAGTAAGGAGTGAAAATCTATGCCAGGCACAAGAAAGCTGGGAAGAACTAGCGACCAGAGAAAAGCAATGCTCAGAGCTATGGTTACTTATCTTCTCGAAAACGGTAAGATTGAAACCACTGTAACAAGAGCTAAGGAAGTTGCTGCTATGACTGAGAAAATGATTACTCTCGGCAAGGCAGGCGACCTTCACTCAAAGCGTCAGGTACTTTCTTATGTAACTAAGGAAGACGTAGCTAAGAAGCTGTTTGACAACATTGCACCTTCATATGAGGGCAGAAACGGCGGCTATACAAAGATCATCAAGATCGGACCACGTCGTGGCGACGCTGCTGAAATGGCTATCATTCAGTTGGTTTAATAAATTTTGCATAGCATTCAAGGCTGTATCCGTAAGGGTACAGCCTTTTTTATGTGCTTATATTTGGGCATTGGTATCAAGATATGCGGGCGAACGCTGTTCGCCCCTACAAGTGTGGCTATGGTTTGTGGTTATTTTAGAAGTTCATTGCCAATGAGGTCAATGAATTTCTTGCCTGCTATGCCGTTTTGTGAATAGCTGTGGTTTTTGAGTATATTGTTCACGGCTTTCTGAGTACCTGCACCGAAAATATCGTTTTTATCAAGGTTGATATTGTGCATACCCTTTTTCTTTGCAAGCATAAGAAGATATTTCAGTGCAAGGACGCCATTGCCTTTATCACCTTTTTTGTAGCCTGTGGTATCGAGAGCTTTTGCTTTGGAAGGGTAAAGGTTAAGGCACTTTTTCTTCATTATGGCAGGGTAGTCTTTGTAGGCGTAGTTGCAATCACAGCGGTCGGGAACACCATTTACAGTTCCTTTGCTTGTATACTGCCACATTCCATAGTTTGATATGGCAGGCTTTGCAACGTCAAAGTGTGCCACCCAAATGTCGTAGCGGTTTTTTACGGAGTCTGACACCTTGCGTTTGAGAAAATCTGCGTAGCTGTAGACAGCCGCATAGTAGCCGTTGCTTTCGAGATAGTCGCAGAAGGCTTCTATAATTTTGTTTATGGCAGCGTTTGGAAGTTCACTTTGGGAAGCGTCCTCGATATCAAAGGCGAGGGGATATTCAAACTTCTTGCCTTTGACCGCTTCAAGAAAAGTTTTCGCTTCCGCAAGTGCATCGGCTTCCGTAAGAGCGTAGGAATACCAGTATGTGCCGATATTAAGACCAGCCTTTCTGGCGGCGGCATAGTTCTTCTCGAAATTTTCGTCTTTTTGACTGATGTACTTGCCGTAGCCTGCGTTTATCATCACAAAGCTGTAACCCTGTGACTTCACCTTTTCAAAATCTATTCTCCCCTGCCAATGGGAAACGTCAATGCCCTTAGCCTTTTCCATTGCCGTCACCTCCAGATTTTTTTGCCGTCTGTACGCCAAAGTAAAATGATATCACCACGGTGAAAACTGTGATGAACTGCTCTCCGCTGACTATCCCTTTCAGCGTGAGGATACAGAACACGCTTGTCATAAGCAGTGTGACAAGCGATTTTACGTCAATGAGCTTTGCGATTCTTTCTTTCATGAATATCTCTCCCTTTCCATGTCTGTTATCTTTTGTTCCGCCGCCGCCATTCTTGAAATGAGTGCGTTATGTTCGGAAACTGTTTGTTCCAGCCTATCTATTCTATATATAATAAGCCGTTCGGTGGCTTCCTGTGATTTTTTGTTTTCTTTAGCTCCCGAACGAGCTATTATAAGCTGGCAGGCTATGCTGGCGGCCGCCGCTATGAACGCCGCTATTACTGCTTCCATGTTTATCACCTCCTACTTATCCCGAAAAAGAGGTGTTTTGTTGCATAAAAAATGCAACAATTGCAGAATTGTTGCCAAATTAAAATATAAATCATTTGTTTGCACAGTTTTGGTGCGGCACTTTTGTGCATTGGTCACATACTTTCATGAACAGAAAAGATATTTGTTAAGACGTAAAAAAGGGGCTGTAAAAAAAAGCGCAACAAAGCCCGTGGATTTCCTCGATATGGAAGCCCACGGGCTTTAATATATCACACAGCAAAAAAGAACTATCTAATCTTGAAAAAAGTGTACAGCAAACACACCGGCAGAAATACAGCGCTTTTTGCCGATTATTAAAATGTTGAAAAATATCTTTTTCAGGCTGCTTTTCTGATTGCGATCTTCT
>NZ_JBDGDD010000021.1:0-54513 GCF_040909065.1 Ruminococcus sp. RTP21359st1_H3_RTP21359_211015 | reverse complement strand
GTATAGTTCATCTACTTGTAATTTAATAACTGAAAATATGATATATGGTTTTGCAAGTGCATTTTGCGATTATTATTTTGACTTAGCTAATTGAGGTTTAGTATGAAAAAAGTATTGGTAGTTGTCGGCATTATTATTTCTGCAGTAATTATTTCAGGCATTATTGTTGGTTTGGGTAAGAATGAAAAAACACTGTTTAATGAAAAAATTGAAACTGATAATAATGTTTTAATTTCAATCAAAGTTATTGAAAGCAATAAAGGTTGGCAACCTGATAAAACTATGATTATATCCGATGAAAATGAGCATTTGATTAGATATGCCATTGGATTTGAGGACTATACCAATTATCTGCCAAGTTATTATTTTTGCTATGATATAAATCCCAATGAATATTTGGTATGGGTTTATCAGCAAAATGGTAATGAATTTATTTACTATTTCAATACCAATACACAAGAAAAATATATGCTGGATTATAATAACATTGGCAACAGGACGGAAACTTTTTATGTTGCTGTCGATAAAGTTATAAAGTCAAATTTTTTATCTAAAATAGATTCTAAAATCAGTAATATGAATAAATGGAATAGCTATTTGTCAAACACTTAGGAGAAATCAGATAGCACAGCGATTGTTTTTCAGATGTTGAGGAAATGTCCGGATTACTTGTTGATTCAGGCTACAATCCCATTAAACCCAATTATATGAAAGCTGACACGGATGATGACGGCCTTGATGACAATGAAGAAGTCGATGTTGAGTTTACGAAGGTTGAAGTACCTGGAAAGCAGGGCAATCCTTCAACTTCAAATATGTGTTATGAAAAAATGATTTTTTGGTATAAAGGAGATCAATTAATTAATATGCGCTATGCATATTAACTAATGTGGGGGTGTTGATATGTTTGCACCAAGATGTCCATGGTGTGGAGAAATAATTCCAATAAACTTCAAAAGAAGAGAACTTCGTTTTATGACGGATTTTTGTTCAAAGTGCGGACACGAGATCAAACTAAAAAAAGACAGCAGGCAATTCTGGTTAAATGCCTTATGCAATGCATCTTTGGTCGCACTGCCAGCTATTAAATATGAAAATACAGTTTCTTCACATATAGGTATCCGTACTATAAGAAGTTTCGACCACCCATATGTTAAAGTCAGCAAGCATTATGTTCCCGAAAAAAGAGCAAAATATAAAATAGTATGGGATCAGAAGAATGTCAAACACCCTAATTTTTGGATCATAGAAGATACTGTCATAATACTGTGTTTTGTAGATAAAAATGATATCGCAATTTCGCCGATGATAGCCGCAGCTTTATACACTATCGAAAAGGTCGATAAATGCACCTCGAAAGGGATACTTTCTTTTGTAAAGTATGGACTGCTTGACAAGGACTATGCTGCGGGGACAAATTTTCTTGTATACTGTGAAAATAAAGTTGTCGGCAGAGGTGTTCTTGAAGATGATATACATTATCCGTCATTTTGATTCCCTCTGGAACTGAAATTGAAACAGGAATTGTAAATGCATTGTTTGGCGGTGATTCGGGAGCGCAACAGTATAACCTTTTGGGTCAAGAGAAAGCTGAATGGTTTTACAATAAAAGAAAAATATAAGGAGATGTTTTTTTGAAAGTATCCATTATGAATAACATTCTCACATATAACGATAAGTCGGTAACTATGAAAAGAAAAATAATAGATTATATCGTTATGTCAGAGTATCTGATTATACTTGAGGACTTCACAGGCGACGACTATAACTTAGTTTATTGCTTTGATAATGAACTTCACAAGTTGTGGAAAATCAAAAAGCCTGACAGCAAATTTATTGGTCAAAAACAGCTTCCGTATGTGGGCATCACAATAACCAAAGGGTTGACAGTCGTTGATACTTTAGGAAGATACTTGATAATAGATATGGATACAGGGGAAATCACAGATATGTTTTGCAATAGATTTTAAGCGTAAGTTGAGTTACTGTAATTTTATGAAAAAATATAATGTGCTCACTAAGATAAATACATTTTTACTGATTTTCATTCTGTTGTTGCTATTTGTAAACAGGTATTACGAGCTATTCAGCGACCATATCAGCGTATTGCTTTTATGCACTTATCTGTCGTACCTTGTGATAGCATTGACGATCGTAAAGCTAATAAAATACCAAAAAGGTGCCCTGTCAAAGATCGAAATATTCGGCTTATTGATAATTGCGGTAATAATCAGTTTTGTTGGTAGAGATATGTTTTCTGACTGGAAAAATCATATCATATATTCATCTGATGATATATCAGTAATTGCCCGTGTGAACAGAACAATGTTCGGAAACAGGTGTGATATATGTATTTGCAGGAACGGAGCAGTAATGAAAAAAGTTGATGAGCCATTGGCTTTGCAAAGTGACTATGATCCGATTGAAAAACACTATTATGAAGTCCTAGAAGATGAACAAGAGCTGACTATTAGAGTTAAATGTTCCGAAGATAGTAGTAGATATGAAGAAGTGACGATAAAGATTTAATAGAAGTTTGTTACTTATATTAAACATGGAAGATTATCTTTACACTCGTACAAATTGATGACAATATCTCAAACTTAATAATGTTCCTAAAGACAGCCGTACTCATAAAATGAAAGTCAAGGGCGGGGATTTTTTAGTCAAGCACACCAAATCTGGTGGGCTTCTCTCGCGGTGGATCGTCACGATGCTGTCACCTCCCTACCATAGTCCTATGCTGTCGAACAAATGCCGTTGTGAGGTGTTTTCGGCAACTCTTATCATTACTTTGTCATAGTCTGACATAAAGCTGTCCACATCTTCTATGGCGGTGAAGCCGCTGTTGTTCAGGGCTTCTGTGAGCTTTTGTTTATCCTTGGCATAGGCTATATAGGCAGTTTGCAAGGACCTGTTATTTTGCACCGTGATAAGCTGTGAATATGGTATCTTGCTGTTTTGCAACTGCTTTTCTACGGCTTCACTCTCGCCCGAAAAGACTTTGAGGGGCTTCCCTTTTGCGGCTGTGATAAGATAGCCTTGGCAGGTGAACTTTTTCTGAGCAGACTTTATGTGAGATATCACAAAGCTTGCGTCTGTGCGGTATGAGCGTTCAAATATCTGCACGGTTTTGTTGTACCATTCTTCGTTGTTCTTTTCAACTGATTTTGATGTTACCATGGTATCGCCCCTTTCACTGATATTATAATATCACAACCTATGTGTGCAATTTTGGACATAGGAAACGGTATTATCATATTGAGGTGAATAATATGATATACAAGGGAATATTCTGGCTTATCGAGGGTGAATTATATACAAAGAAGTTAGAGTGCGACAAATCGGGAAATGTTATTGGTGACGGCAGTGGACTTAACTCAAAGTCGGGGGATAATTTCAATCACAGGCTGACCTGGGAGGGACTGCCGAAAAACGTAACACATGGGAAAGAGTACAATTATTATCCTCGGGGCAGAGTGGAGATAAAGGGCGGCAAGGCTGTGATATATCTTAATCCTGCGCTGAACAGTGAGGAGATGTTGGCGGAGCTTACAAGGCTGTTCGGGCTTGATGAGCTTGATTTTGTGAGGGTCAAAAATGACGGAAGCAGGCACTACAGAGCGTATGCTCCATAGTGCCTGCGCTTTATTTTATCTCATAGATATCGTCATAGAGAAATCTCACGTTGCCCACAGTACGATCTAAATGGAAATGTCCGCAGAGCCACATTTCATAGACAAGCTTATTTCTTATTTTGGAAAGAAACTTTTCGTTATCATAATGCCGTTTGAAGCACTTGGCGGTGTTCAGGTCAGGGATATAGCGGTCTGTTGGTCTATACTCATATCTTTATCTGTTAAAGCCTATATGCTTTGGCTCTTCTTCGAGGGTATCGTCCTCGGTGAGGTCAAAGTCACGGGCTTTTAGGGTCACGATATCGTCCATTGTCATGGTACTGAAATTCTGTCTTGTGAGCCTGAGTGCCTGACCAAACAGTGCTCCCTCTATAAGATTTCTTGCAAATCTGCCGTTGCCGAAATTCGGCTTCTTGCAGACCCTTTCAAGAAAAGGCAGGAGCGTTTCATCAACGTCGTCGGCAAGCTTATGTTCATTGTTTTTAGCCATAAGATGGACGATACTAAGAAGCTCCTCGGCGGTATAGTCCTCAAAATTGACATGGAACGCTATCCTTGACCTCAGGCCAGGGTTGCGGTCGAGGAAGTCGTTCATTTCCTTTGGATAGCCTGCGAAAATGACTACCATATCGTCACGGTTGTTCTCCATTTCCTGCACGATAGTGTTTATGGCTTCGTCGCCATAAGAGCCAGAGCGATCATCGCAGAGGGAATATGCTTCGTCGATAAAAAGCACTGAGCCTTTAGCTTTCTTGAACATATTCTTCACCTGAACGGCTGTCCAGCCAACATATTTTCCAACAAGGTCGGAACGTCCGCACTCGATAAGGTCGCCTTTGGAAAGCACGCCATTTTCTTTTAGTATTTTTGCAAACAGCCTTGCAACTGTGGTCTTTGCTGTGCCGGGGTTGCCTGTGAACACCATATGCATGGCTGTTCGGCTTTCTTTCATGCCCTTATCGGCAAAAATTTTCTGCGCCTTTGAATATGTTATCGCCTTTTCGATAACGCTCTTGGCGGACTCAAGTCCGATAAGCTCCTGAAGTTCGCTGTAGGCAGAGCCTTTTATCTCCTTGGCTTCTTCCCTGTCATAAAGCTTTTTGAAGTTTGAATACTGGGGATAGATTTTTGTTTTCAGGACATTTGAATACCAAGTATCGTACATACCCATAAGCTCGCTTGCTCTATATGGTGTATCCTTTGCGCACAGGGAAAGGAGGTCTTTATCGCAGGAGGTATTCTCTTCTCTGCAAAGCTTTCTGAGATATTTATGTGCATCTTCGTTTTCTACAGTATCGTCCGCAAGTTTCACGAATGTGATAGCGCCGAGCTTTTCTTCCACAGCGTCAGGGAGAGAAGGTCCGTCATTTGAAAAGGTAAAAATAAACTGTATCTCGTTTTTGTAGGCATTGATGAGTTCAAAGAGGATATCGGGGATAGTTTCATCGGCTGTACAATTATCGCTGTTCGTACACTTTAAACCACAACAATTCATTATGATAGTAGAGCCGCTGCAGACACGGAACAGTTCACGGATATCTGAGCTCCGGGCTGATAATTGATAAAGGTCGAGGACGGTATATCTTGCACAGCCTAGTCTGTTATTTGAATACAGGGAGCTTACAAGGGTATCGGCAAGCCTATGGGCATTATCGCTTTGGACCAAATAATGTATCGGTATGCCTTTTGTCACACCGACGCTGTTCTTTCTGAATATTCTTTTAAGCTCAGGTTCAAAGGTTTCTGAGCAGAGATATTTTTTTGCTACGGCGAGAGCGTCTTTTTTATCAATGGACTTTGTGATATTTTCGCTTATGTACGATCTTCTATAGTTACTGAACAGGTCGTCCAGTTCATAATCATTCAGCAGGTCTTCATCGAACTTGAAATTATCATGATAGCCGTTTGGGATCATTCTTTTGAACGTTTCCACTGTTATTTCCTCGAAGCTTATATCCACGCACTCAAGCTTTATAAATGAAAAGAAGTTCTTTACATAGGCTTTCACGTCGGCTTCAATGTCTGTCATCATTACCCCTATGGTCGCCTGATCTTTTACGGCGCTTGATATAAAGGCACAGTTTCTGTTGGGCATGGTGCGTGCCATTTCATTGAACTCGTTTATAAGCTGGTTTTTCTCATCAAAGAATGCATTGTACTCTTCTTCATTATCTCTTGTTCTTCTGATAATAGACTCTTCAAGTATACATCTTGCTCTGTAACAACGCATAAAAATCCGCCTCCGTGGTCTTTTCTCATTCTTGTTTTTCGTCTGTATCTGCATTATAGCACCTGGAATGTTCAAAAATGTGGACATAGCGGAAGTTTTTAATATCCGAAATTTTACCCATGGTGGGTGGTATGATAAGAGCAACACAAAAAGAAAGGACTTGATACAATGGATAAGAGCAAGATATACACCGCAGAAATGGCGGCGAGGAAAATATGCTGACGGCGGATTTCGGGCACAGGCTGCCTGTTAGGGTGCTAAAGCAGGTGGTGTATCCTTTTATGATACAAAAACTTAGCGGCACACAATTGACAAAATAAAGCAAAAGTGATATATTGAAAGAAAGATATCACAGAACAGGAGGGCAAAAATGTCATATACAAAAACAGATATGCTTTCGCACAAGATCATTGAGATACTCAAAGAACACAGTGATGAAAAGCACCCCCTTACTCAGCAGCAGATCTGCGGTTATCTTGAGGAAAAGCTTGGCATAAAGCCTAACCGCAAGACGGTGGCTCAGCATTTAAAGAGCATAATAGGCGATGAAAGCTGCAATGTTTTCATCGCAGACAATGACAACGATGATGATGATAAAAGCGATAAAAAATACATCACAGATATTTACTACGCCTCTGACATCACCGCTGAGGAATATGAGTTTCTGGCAGACAGCATCATATACTCACCAATGCTCCCTGCGGACTATGTGAGGGATCTGATAAAAAAGATAAACATCTTATCTACGGGTAACACAAAGAGCAAGGAAGCCAATCTCAGAGAGACCTTTCACTATGGCAACAAGAGCATTTTCTTGGTGATAGAAAATATCAAAGAGGCTATGAACACCAACAGGAAGCTTGATGTTACCATAAGCGATTATGACAAGAACGGCAAGCTTCTCACTAAGAGCGACCCACAGAGCGGTATAAAGCTTCAACGTGTTATGCTCAGCCCTTATGGCATCGTTATGGTAGACGGCTTTTACTATCTCCTTGCAAGTGATGTTCGTTACAATGATCTTCGTCATTTCAGGATAGACAAGATCCTAAAGGCGAGTATCTGCGAAGAGGACGGCTCTATGAGAGATGTAAAGACGCTTAGCAATGTTCCGAGGGATCTGAAGCCTGTGCAATACAAAAATCTTAACAGGTATATGCTTGACGGAACTGTGGAGCGTGTACATATCAACATAAAAAAGAAAGACATAAGTCTTGTGCTTGATACATTCGGGAATGAGTTCACCTGCAATAAGGTCATAGGTAATGACGATATCTATGACGTGACGTTCAGGGCAAATATCCAGACGGCTGTACGCTGGGCGATAGCTAACAGAAAAGCTGTGAAGCTGACCTCGCCAAAGAGGGCTGTGGATATTGTAAAAGAAGAGATCTCGGCATTGTCTGAGATGTATGGAAATCAAGAGAGGTGACTAAAATGAATGTAAATACAGTTAATTTCGGAGATATCATAAAAGAGATAAGCCATGGACTTATGGCGGAGAGCTACATTTCGGACAATGAGTTTACTAAGCCATGCGAATATCTAAGGCTTGTGGACATTGACGACGGCGTTATTGCGGAAAACTGCATTGAGATAGTTTATGACAGCAAGCGTTTTGAGAAATATGCCATAAAGGACGGAGATGTGATACTTTCTACCACGGACAAGAATTTCAAGGTGGTATGTGCAGGCGATATGGGGGACAGAAAGCTTCTTGTTTCACCCACGCTGATAAGGATAGGACTTGACAAGGAGAAGGCTGACCCTTACTATATTGCGGCTTATCTTTCATCGGCAGAGGGAAAGGCTATGCTTGACGGCTGTCGCAGCGGAAAGGTAGTAAGGATATTGCACACAAAGGGGTTGAAAGAGTGTGAGATACCTTTGCCGACTTTGGAGGAGCAGAGAGAGATCGGCGAAAAATACCGACATCGTCTTCATGAGATAAGACGGCTTAAAGCTGATATAGAGGGGCTTTATGAGGATATAGAGATGATGAGATAGAAACATAAGCGCATAACGTTGCAGTGTGTACGTTATGCGCTTTTTCATGTCCAATTTTATACCCACTGATATTTGTATAATGTGATAAGAATAAAAGGAAAGGTCTGATCACATTGAAAAGCAGAGAGTGGGAATACATATTTACAAAGAATGGAACGATAAAGCTTATGAAATATCATGGTGCGGAGACTGACGTTTCACTGCCTGCGTTCATCAACGGCACGGCGGTGACGGATATAAGCGTAAACACATTCGGTGACAGAAAGCTGAGGAGCCTGTATATTTCGGAAAACATTCAGTTTATAGAAAAGGGCTTTTTCAAATACAACTATATTTCAAAAGAAATAACGGCTTCAGCGAAAAGTGACAGATATTATTCTGCTGACGGAGTTCTTTACAACAGAGAACGCACTGTTCTTATAAGCTGTCCTAAAGAACGGGAGCAGGTCGAGATACTACCCATAACGCTGAAGATAGCCGACTATGCTTTTTACAAATGCCGTAGGCTAGAAAATGTTGTTATGCCAAGATGCCTGTGCGAGATAGGAGAATACGCATTTTATGAGAATGTGTCATTAATATCAGTAACGCTCCCTTGGGGCTTGACTTTTATGGGAGAGGGGTGTTTTTGCGGCTGTGAGAAGCTTGAAAGTATCGTTCTGCCTGCAAATGTGGAAGTGATAAATGACTATACTTTTGAAAACTGCGAAAGCCTTGTAAACGTTCAATTACCTGAAAGACTAAAGATCATTGGAAGCCATGCTTTTCATCAGTGTAAATGTCTTACGGATATGATCTTGCCACCTAGTCTTAGAGAAATAAGGGACTGTGCTTTTTACGATTGTCACAAGCTGAAAGAGATAGCTGTTCCAAACGAATGTATAAAGATAAGCGCAAATGCGTTTTTCTTCTGTGCAGAGCTGACAGTGTATTATCCTGAGAAAAGCAATTATTACATCATTGAAGCTGCAAGAGTGAGCTGTTCAAAAGAAAAATGCAGAAAGCTTTATCCAAAAAGAAAGTTCACCAAAAAGGAAGAAAAAGAAGCTTTCGTAAACGTTGACCCTAACCCTAGCTTTCAGCTTGCATACGATGTCAGCGACCAATACATCTACATTACGGACGTTTATGATAGTGACAAAGAGGTAAAAAAGCACATCAGAAAAAAGCTGTTTGGCAAAAGTGTGTTTATCAGCACAGAAGATATGGAAGAATAGGACAGCAATAGTTTATCTCCACTTGAAAATTTCATAAATACGCTATATAATAAGGATATATCTAAAAAGGGGTGGGGATATGACCTTACAGCAGCTTAAATATGTGGTGACTACGGCGGAGAAAGGTACTGTCAGCGAGGCGGCACAGTCGCTTTTTATTTCTCAGCCTAGTCTTACTAACGCTATCCGTGAGCTTGAAAAGGAAATGAATATCACTATATTCATACGCACAAACAAGGGCATAACGGTATCAAAAGAGGGTGAAGTCTTTTTGGGCTATGCAAGACAGGTGCTTGAACAGGCGAGCCTTCTTGAAGAAAAATACTGCGGAAAACAACACGGCAAAAGGCAGTTTTGCATATCCACTCAGCATTACTCCTTTGCGGTGAACGCTTTTGTTGACCTTATAAAAGAGTTTGGCGGAGATGAATATGATTTCAGCATTCGTGAGACGCAGACCCACGAGATAATCGAGGACGTGGCGAGAATGAAAAGCGAGCTTGGCATACTCTATCTCAACGATTTCAACGAGCCTGTGCTTTCAAAGGAAATAAAGTCCAAAGAGCTTAAATTCACGGAGCTTTTTTCGGCAAAGCCACACGTTTTTGTAGGATCTGCAAATCCGCTGGCGAAGAAAAAGTCTGTGACCCTTGACGACCTGCTCCCCTACCCTTATTTATCCTTTGAGCAGGGGGAATACAACTCTTTCTACTACTCGGAGGAGATACTAAGCACCATAAAGCGACCAAAGAATATCCGTGTCCGTGACCGTGCGACCCTTTTTAATCTTCTTATCGGTCTTAACGGCTACACCATTTGCAGCGGTGTTATTGACGAAAAGCTCAACGGCAGTGATATTGTAGCTGTTCCCCTTGAAGCGGAGGGGTCGATGCGCATTGGCATAGTTACTCACAAAAAGGTACTTTCTAATCCACTGACGGAATTTTATATCAATGCACTGAAAAAATATATAGGCGAGGAAACAAGGTTGACAACATGAGAAATATGTGATATTATAAAAGCATACAAAGCCTATAGGAATTATGTACAAAGGAGAATTTTCATGACAGAGCTTATAAAGCTTGAACAGAATATAACCGATACTATAAAAGAGTCGCAGATAAAGCTTGGGTTTACCCCTAATGCGGTGACGCTTTTTTATCCTCTTGACTCCCTCAACGCCATAACAGGGGGCGAGCTTACGGCTGAGGAAATGATAAAAGCCATAGACGAATACAAAAGCGAGATACTTTCATGCAAGGCTTCGCTTGCTCAGGACGGCAGGATAGCTGTTACGGTATCAGAGGAGAGCGTGAGGGCTATCCACGAAAAGGTGGAGGCAAGCCCGTTTCTTGTGGAGTTTATCGGAGCGGTAAAAGAGGGGTGTTCTCTTGAAAGAGCGGCTGAGATATTCAGAAAGTACAATAAGAACGCTGTTATAACTGCTGCACCTGACGATGAATTTGACCTGCTTGCATACTTTCCAGACGGAGAGCCTGACGGCTGTAGATACTGTTTGCAGGACGACTTGGGCGGCATAACATATCACAGATTCACCAAGCTTGACTATGACGCACTTTATCCCGAAAAGTCAGGAGATAACACAGAAAAATGAAAAATTTCACCTGCATAAGCGTAAATCACAAGCTTTGCGGACAAGCCTTTCGCAGCCTTTTCACATTTGACAGCGCTCAGTGTGAAAAGCTGCTTTTTGACGTAAAGGACCTTTCACCTGTGCTTATTTGCACCTGCAACAGGACGGAGCTTTACTTTTGCGGAACACCTGAGGAGGGCATAAGGCTTCTTTGCGAACAAAGCGGAGTGGAGATTGCAAAGCTCAAACGCAAGGTCATGATATTCACAGACAAGACGGCGGTAAAAAGGCTTTACAGCGTATCATGCGGTATAGAATCGGTGGTCATAGGCGAGGACGAGATACTTGGACAGGTTCGCCGTGCATATGATCTTTCAAGGGAGCGCATTGGGCTTTCCTCTGAGGTGAACATGATCTTTCAGGGGGCTATCGCTTGTGCGAAGAAAATAAAGACGGAAACGGAGCTTTCAAAGACTTCCGTTTCCACGGCTACTCTTGCGGCTAAGGAAGCGGCACATTATAAGGATAATGTCAGGGTGATGCTTCTTGGAGCTAGCGGAGAGATAGGCTCGCTGGTGCTTAAAAATCTTCTTTCATACAAGAACGTAACTGTGCTTGCAACGGCACGTTCCCACAGAAATGCACTGGAATATATTTCAGACGATCCTAAGCTTGAGCTTATACCATACGAAAAGAGATATGAGCGCATTGGCGAATGTGACTGCATAATTTCGGCGACTTCAAGCCCCCACTACACTGTTACGGCGGATATGCTCAGTGATAATGAAAACAAGCTTTTTATAGACCTTGCAGTGCCGAGAGATATTGACCCTGCAGTGGAAAAGCTTGCAGGAGCTAGGCTTATAGACATGGACTTTTTCACGGAGCTTGCCAAAGAAAACAATCTCAAAAAGCTTGACAGTGTGGAGAGGTCGAAGCTTATCATTGACGAGGAAACTGACGAGCTTGAAAAGCAACTTATGTTCCATGATTTTCTTCCGCATTTTGAGGGGCTTGACAGAAGACTTTGCGAGGTTTCGGCGAAAGAGCTGTTTTTCAAGCTAAAATCGGAGCTTGATTCACAGACTTTCGGCAAGGTTATAGAAGTAATAAAAGAATACGGAGAATGACAATGCCATACTTTCCTTTTTTTGCGAATATTGAGAATATGCCATGCCTTGTGGTGGGCGGCGGACAGGTAGCTTTGAGAAAGATCGAAAAGCTTCTTGACTTTTCGCCTATAATAAAGGTGGTGGCATCAAAAGCTTGCGGTGAGATAAGAGAACTTGCAGACGGGGGCATGATAACACTTTTTGAGCGTGCTTTTAAGGACAGCGACATAGCCGGCAGTACATTTGTGATAACTGCCACAGGGGACAGCGGTGTAAACAGGCACATTTCACAGCTTTGCAGGCAAAGGCACATTCCATGCAACGCAGTTGATGACCCTGAGAGCTGTACGTTCTTCTTCCCTGCCATTGTTACAGAGGGGGACGTGTGCATTGGCATTTCAACAGGCGGAAAAAGCCCTACCCTTGCTTCTCACCTGAGGAAGTCTATACAGTCCCAAACTGAGGGCAGGCTTGGGGATATATGCAATGTCATGGGAAAAGCCCGTGACTATGCCCTTGAAAATATATCCACGGAGCAGGCTAGGAAAAAGGCTATGGCAGAGGCATTGAAAATATGCCTTGAAAGTGACGTGCTTCCAACAGAGGAACAGCTTATAGAGATGATAAAGGAGCGAAAATGAAACTGAGAGCAGGCACAAGAAAAAGTCCACTTGCAATGGCGCAGACTTATATGGTACTTGACATGATAAAGGCGGCTTTTCCTGAGTGTGATACCGAGATAGTCACCTTCACCACAAAGGGCGACAGACAGCTTGACAGACCTCTTGACAAGATAGGCGGCAAAGGTGTGTTCGTCACGGAGATAGAACAGGCTTTGCAAAGCGGTGAAATAGACTTTGCAGTACACAGTGCAAAGGACTTGCCTGTTACGCTGGGCGAGGGTCTGGAGATATCGGGAGTTTGCCCTCGTGGGAACTATCGTGATATGCTTGTGACCAAAAAAGGCGTTGCATTTAACGATTCTGATGTTTTCACTGTTGGCACAGGAAGTCAGCGCAGACGTGGGGGCTTTGCAAGGCTTTATCCTAACGCAAAGTTTGCTGATATAAGAGGCAATGTTGGTACACGCCTAAAAAAACTTTCTGATGGGCTTTATGACGGCATAATACTTTGTGCGGCAGGAACGGAGCGTTTGGGACTTTCCCTTTCGGAATACGAGGTAAAAGAGTTTGAACCTTGGGAGCTTTTGCCTGCACCTTGTCAGGCTATAATTGCAGTGGAATGTGCAAAGGAGAGCAAGGCGGCTGAGATAATTTCGCAGGTATCACACAAGGAAACTATGCTCAGGTTTGAAACCGAGCGTGAGGTGATAAGACTTCTGGGTGCGGACTGCACTGTGCCTGTGGGAGCATACAGCGAGATAAATGGGGAAAAGATATCTCTCACTGTTTCAGACGGCAAGGGGCATTTTGCTCAGGGCGAAAAAAAGATAGAAAAAAGATTTGAACTTGTTAAGGAGCTGACTGATAAGCTATGAGCGGCAGAGTTATAATAGCAGGGGCAGGCTGTGGAGATTATGACCTTATCACAATGAGAGGTTATGAGGCTCTGAAAAGCTGTGACGTGGTGATATATGACAGCCTTATAGACAGCCGTTTGCTTGACTTTTGCAAGGACGGTGCGGAGAAAATATGCGTTGGAAAGCGTGCAGGCAGACACAGCTCCACGCAGGAGGAGATAAACACGCTTCTTGTGGAAAAAGCCGCAGAGGGCGGTGTTGTTCTCAGGCTCAAGGGCGGCGACCCTTTTGTGTTCGGCAGAGGGGGCGAGGAGATAACTGCACTCAAAGCCGCAGGCATACCATACAGCCTTATACCGGGGGTGACTTCCTCGGTGGCAGTGCCTGAGCTTGCAGGTATACCGGTGAGCCACAGGGGACTTTCAAGGAGCTTTCATGTTATAACAGGTCACACTGCGAACGACCTGCTCCCTGAGCATTTTGAAAGCTATGCAAAATGCGGCGGAACGCTTATTTTTCTTATGGGGCTTAGAAATCTCCCTGAGATAGCAGGCAGGCTCATTGAAAACGGCATGGGCGAAAATACTCCTGCGGCGGTGATATCAAAGGGGGCTACCCCTGAGCAGAGGGCTGTAAAGGGCTGTCTTGGCGACATTGCTGAAAAGGTGAAGAGAGAGGATCTGCCTGCGCCTGCTGTGATAATAGTTGGAGAAACCGCCGGGCTTGATCTTTCGCCTACCTACCTGCCTCCATTGTATGGAGTTTCTGTAGCCGTCACTGCCACAAAGGGGCTTTCAAGGCGGCTTATAAAGTCGCTCAATGCCCTTGGGGCGTATGCTCACCGCTGTGGCGGATTTGAGCTTAGGGAGCTGAACGATGAGGTCACGGAAAAAGCTTTTTCACGGCTTTCAGAGGGCTTTTACAGCCACGTTGCTCTTACAAGTCCAAATGGTGCGGAGATATTTTTGAAAAGGCTTAGAGAAAGCCGTATTGACATAAGAAAGCTAAGCGGAGTGAAGATAGCTGTCATAGGCAAAGGCACCGGGGCGAAGCTTGAAAAGGCTGGGCTTTATGCAGACATAATGCCTGAAAAATTCAACAGCGTGGCTCTTGGAAATATGCTCTCGGACACTCTTACTTGTGAGGACAGGCTTCTTATAGTACGCTCTTCGGAGGGGTCAGCGGAGCTTGTTAAGCCATTGGCTGAAAAAGGGCTGAACTTTGATGATGTTCATATTTACGAGCCTGTTTACAGCACAGGCGAGAAGATAGATGATGACTACGCTGTGTTTGCCAGTGCAGGCGGAGTGAGGAGCTTTTTCCATGGTGGAGGAAGCTTATCAGAGAATACAAAGTGTATCTCCATAGGCGAAGTGACGGCGGCAGAGCTTAAAAAATACGGTATAAATGGCCCTCTGCTTCCAACGGAAAGCACGGCAGAGGGAATAATACAAAAGATACTTTCAGATAAGTGAGAGGAAGATAAAAATGCGAAGATTCAGAAGATTAAGGGCAAACCCAGCAATGAGAAGAATGGTTTGCGAAACAAGATTAAATGCGGCAGACTTTATCTACCCGATTTTTGTGGCAGAGGGCAATAACATCATGAAGCCTGTTGACTCTATGCCAACAGTTTATCAGTATTCTATCGACAATCTGGAGCAGATATTGCCGCAGATAGCAGACAGCGGTATATCGGGCTTGCTTATTTTCGGCATACCAGAGAAAAAGGACGAGCTTGCAACGGAGGCTTACAATGACAAGGGCGTTACACAGCAGGCAATAAGATACATCAAAGAGCATTATCCTGACCTACTTATTATTGCGGACGTTTGTCTTTGCGAATATACGAGCCATGGACACTGCGGAGTTGTAAAGGGCGACAAGATACTCAATGACAAGACGCTGCCGCTGCTTTGCAAAATGGCGGTGAGCCTTGCAAAGGCAGGTGCAGACATTATCGCACCTTCCGACATGATGGACGGCAGAGTTGCGGCGATAAGGGCTGCACTTGATGAAAACGCTCTCAGTGATATCCCAATAATGTCATACAGTGCGAAATTTGCGTCGGGATATTATTCGCCATTCCGTGACGCCGCAGAGTCTACGCCTTGTTTTGGTGACAGAAAGTCTTATCAGATGGACATTTGCAACGGACGTGAGGCTCTCCGTGAGATAGAGGACGATATCGAGGAGGGGGCTGACATGGTAATGGTGAAGCCTGCGCTTTGTTATCTTGATATCCTCAGAGCCGCCAGGGACAGATATGATCTGCCGATTGCGGCATACAATGTAAGCGGTGAGTTCTCTATGGTAAAAGCGGCGGCACAGCTTGGCTGGATAGACGAGAAGCGTATCGTTCTTGAAAATCTCACTGCTATAAAGCGTGCAGGTGCGGACATTATCATAACATACCATGCTCTTGACGCCGCAAAATGGATAAAGGAGGACAAGTAATGAATACTTCAAGGTCTGAACAGCTTTACAAAACTGCCTGCGGTTTTATGCCCGGTGGAGTGAACAGCCCTGTCAGAGCCTGCAAGGCGGTTGGCACTGTTCCGCTTTTTATCGACCATGCGAAAGGGTCAAGGATATGGGACGAGGACGGAAACGAGTTTATCGACTATGTATGCTCATGGGGGCCGAACGTTCTCGGTCACTGCTGTGAGCCTGTGATAAATGCTGTGAAAGCCGCCTGCGACAAGGGGCTTACGTTCGGTGCTTGCCACAAGGGCGAGATAACTTTGGCTGAGCTTATAAAAAAGCACTTTCCGTCTATGGAAATGCTCAGGCTCGTAAACTCAGGCACGGAAGCTGTCATGAGCGCAATAAGAGCCGCAAGAGGATATACTGGCAGGGACAAGATAATAAAATTCGAGGGCTGTTATCATGGTCACTCGGACGGATTGCTTGTAAAGGCAGGTTCTGGACTTATGACACAGGCTATCCCATCGGGTGCAGGAGTGACAGAGGGCTGCACAAAGGACACGCTTCTTGCGAAATACAATGACACTGCTTCTGTGGAAAAGCTTTTTGAGGAACACGGCAGGGAGATAGCCGCACTTATCGTTGAGCCATGCGCCGCAAACATGGGCGTTGTTCCGCCTGAAAAGGGCTTTCTTGAATTTCTCAGGGAGATAACGAAAAAGCACGGCACTGTGCTTATATTTGACGAAGTGATAACGGGATTCAGACTTTCAGAGGGGGGAGCTTCAAAATATTTCGGAGTTACCCCTGACATGACTACCCTTGGCAAGATAGTGGGCGGAGGAATGCCCCTTGCCTGCTATGGGGGAAAGCTTGAGATAATGCAGTGCGTTGCACCACTAGGCTCTGTTTATCAGGCAGGAACGCTGTCGGGAAACCCATGCGCAGTGGCGGCAGGAATAGAAACTATCAGGCAGATAGAAAGCATACCAAACTTCTATGAGGAGCTTGACAGAAAGTCGGCTATGATAGAGAATGCCATAAGAGAAAAGGGTCTGAACGTGAATCGCTGTGGCTCGCTTATGACGGTATTTTTCAATGACGAGAGAGTGAAAAGCTATGATGAGGCAAGGGCTTGCAACACGGAAAGCTACGGCAGATACTACCGTCATATGCTTCAAAGCGGCATTTACACTGCACCGTCGCAATTCGAGGCGATGTTCGTTTCCTATGCTCACAGTGACGAGGATATAGCAAAGACTATTGAGGCGATAGAGTCTTACAGATAACAAAACGGAACTGTTCAAATCAAGCTGAACAGTTCCGTTTTTTATATTCCATATATGTAGGGGCGAACAGTGTTCGCCCGTTTTGTTTGCCTGACAAACTCATGATATCCACGCAATTTTTGGCTCAATATTCCCAAATGCGGCTTTCAACATAAGTTTGCGAGAAAATCAGGCGGGCGAACGCTGTTCGCCCCTACGATGTAACAGTGCAAAAATTTATGGAAACCAGACGAACGCTAAACGGGACGTCGTATTTCTGCAAAGCAGAAATTGCGCTGCTCCCATACATTATTTGATATCAGCAAATTCTAGGGAGAAGCTCTCCGCCCGGCTGTGGAAGAAGGGTCTGTGAGCCTATCTCAGTTTTCATTACAACTCTGCCTGCGTTATCCTCTGTGACCTCGCCTATGACAGCGGCGTTCTCTGAGTTTTTGCACTTTCTCAGGGC
Organism: Ruminococcus sp. RTP21359st1_H3_RTP21359_211015; assembly: GCF_040909065.1. Taxonomy (NCBI): domain Bacteria; kingdom Bacillati; phylum Bacillota; class Clostridia; order Eubacteriales; family Oscillospiraceae; genus Ruminococcus; species Ruminococcus sp. RTP21359st1_H3_RTP21359_211015. The sequence continues at coordinate 37,071 of NZ_JBDGDD010000021.1, read as the reverse complement.
AGAAACGATATCCTCCGCTTTATCCTTTGGTGCGAATATAACAAGTCTGCCCTCGCAGGCAAGATACAATGGCTCTAGTCCTAACATTCCGCACACGCCTTTCACCTCGTCTGCCACCGGTATTTTCTCAGCGTCAAGGGTTATTCCCACACCGCTTTGACCTGCTATCTCGTAAAGAACAGTGCCAACGCCGCCTCTTGTTGCATCACGGATAACGTGGATATCGTTTGTAACGTCGAACATTGCTTTTACGTTTGCCCAGAGGGGGGCACAATCGCTTGTTACGTCTGCCTCTATGCCGAACTCGTCACGAGCTAAAAGTATGGTACAGCCGTGTCTGCCGATATCCCCTGACACTATAACGGCGTCGCCTGCTTTGGCAAGCTTGCCTGAGGTGTTGGCGTTGTCCATTATTCTGCCTATGCCCGTAGTGGTAATGAAAACGCCGTCTACCTGACCTTTTCCTGCCACCTTTGTGTCACCTGCACATATCTCGACACCTGCTTCCTTGGCGGTCTTTGCCATGGCGGCGGCTATCTCCTCAAGCTTATCCATTGGAAAGCCCTCTTCGATAACGAAAGCACAGGAGAGATACAAAGGCTTTGCGCCCATGCAGGAAAGGTCGTTCACAGTGCCGCAAATACTTAGCTTGCCGATATTTCCTCCTGCGAATTCGTATGGGGAAACTATAAAGCCGTCTGTGGTGAATGCTATCTTGCCCTTTTCCATGGAAAGCACGGCGGCATCGTCGGCGGTCAGGTCAGGGTTAGCGAAATGCTCCTTGAAAACACGGTCGATAAGTTCGGAAGTCTGCTTTCCTCCTGCGCCGTGGGCAAGGGTAACAAATTTATCTGTCATAATTATTCCTCTTTTCGGATAGTTTATTTTACAAATTGCCATACTGATAATATGCCGAGCAAGCGCCCTCATTTGACACCATGCACGCACCTATAGGGTGCAGCGGTGTGCAGACCTTGCCGAAAACTTTACAGTCTGAGGGCTTGCACTTGCCCTGCAAAACATCTCCACAGCGGCAGGCTGGGTTTGGCTTGCCTGTTATTTTCGGCAGGGAGAATTTTTTTCGTGCGTCAAAGTCGGCATACTCGTCACGGAGTATCATGCCTGACATTGGGATAATACCAAGTCCACGCCACTCGCTGTCGCAGGGGGTCATGACCTTTTCCATAAGCTTTATGGCGGCTGGGTTGCCCTCGGGCTTTACTACTCTAGGATAGCAGTTTCTGAAAAACGGCTCGCCACGCTGAGAAAGTTCTATGGTAACAGCAAGAGCCGTAAGAAGTTCAGCCGCCGTGAAGCCCGTAACAACGCCTGAAACGCCCTTTTTCACAAGCTCCTCGCACACGGCTGTGCCTGTGATAGCGTTGACATGGCCGGGGTACAAAAATGCGTCTGCGCTTCCCTCCAAAGCCTTATAAGCATTTGGCATGGTCTTGTTTGCACCAAGAATAGAAAAGTTTTCAAGCCCCAGCTTTTTCGCTTTTTCTACTGCAAGGCAGGCTGATGGGGTGGTGGTCTCAAAGCCAACGGCGAGAAATACCACCTGCTCATCTCTATGGCTTTCGGCATATGAAACTGCGTCAAGGGGGGAATAAACTGTCTTTATGGTCGCACCCTTTGACCTTGCTCCTGCAAGACTCATTTCTGTACCTGGTACTCTTATAAGGTCGCCGAAAGTGCATATCACCGCACCTTTTTCAAGGGCGAGCATACAAGCCTCGTCGATAAAGCCAATGGGGGTAACGCACACAGGACAGCCAGGACCTGAGATAAGCTCAACGCTCTCAGGAAGGAGCTTTCTTATGCCAAGCCTGAAAATCTCGTGGGTGTGAGTGCCGCAGACCTCCATTATGCGAAGCTTTTTGCCGTCATCACGTTTGTAGGAGCTTATTATCTCCTTTGCATTTTCTATAGTGTTCATTGGATACTCTCCATTATCTCGTCAGTTTCTTCGCTATCGTCAGAGGTTATCTTTGCGATAGCCACCCCTGCGTGTACCATGACATAATCCCCTACCTCGAGATCGTCGATAAGGTCAGCAGATACCTCTCTTTTTGCACCGCTTGCGTCAATAACAGCAGTGCCCTCGTTTACACTTACTACCTTTGCAGATAAACCTACACACATATCAATACCTCCAAAAAAATTTAATCTATATCACAAAATCAGAAATGAGATACACAGGCGACCAAAGATCGCCCCAGCTTATTGAAAAAGTTCGACAAAAGCGGGACGTCGAGGGCGCCGTCCCCTACAATTGGCGTAAATACGCTATTTATATGTAGGGGCGAACAGCGTTCGCCTGTTATTTTTGTATTTTTCAACAGTCTCAGGCGACCAAAGGTCGCCCCTACAGAATAAGAAAATCATCGCCGCTAGGCGATACCTTAATTCCTCATTCCTCACTCCTCATTCCTCATTCAGATAAAACGCTTGTCCCAAAGCTATACCACCGTCATTGGCAGGCACAAGGCTGTGGATAAGCACTCTAAGTCCCATTTTTTCAAGGCGGCACTTCACCATTTTAAGCAGAAGCTTGTTCTGAAAAACTCCCCCGCTCAAGGCACAGACCTTTACGCCTGTTCTCTCGCTTATGGTCCTGCACGCCTGTGCGGTCATGTCCGCAAGAAGCGAGTGAAACTCATAGGCAAGGCGGTTTTTGTCCTCACCATTTTGCATACCCTGGCAAAGACGCTTGATAAGAGCCTGAGTGCAGAGCATTATCCTGTCCTCTTTTTCGGCAGTGAGCTTTTCCATAGGCTCGTAAATACTGAAAGGCTCACGGCTGAATTTTTCTGCCGCAAACTGCAGCGCCATGGAAGCTTCGCCCTCAAAGGTAGAAGAACGCCTTATGCCAAGCACTGCTGAGGCAGCGTCAAAAAGCCGTCCTGCGCTTGTGGAGCTTACTGCGTTTACTTTTTTCTCTGCCATTACGAACAGAAGCTTGTACTCTTTCGCTGTACAAATGCCAAGCTTTTCACAGATCTCTCCGCCCCTTTCCCCATAGGCTGAGCCTGCTATCATTGCGGCGATACGCCAGCCCTCTTTAGAGGAAAGATCGCCGCCCACCTGCATGAAGGGCTTTATGCTTCCCATGCGTTCAAAGCCTGTGCGGTCGCAGAGAAGTATCTCTCCTCCCCATATGGTGCCGTCTGTGCCAAAGCCTGTGCCGTCATATGATACACCTATGACCTTTTCGCTATAGTCGTTTTCTGCCATGCAGGATAGGATATGAGCATAGTGGTGCTGGATTTTTTTCAGAGGCAGGTCAATCCCCTCGGCAAATGCAACTGTATTGTATTTGGGGTGCATATCGCAGACTACGTTTTGCGGTGTTGCTTCCAGAAGTTCGCACATACGCTTCACTGACTCCTCAAGCGCCTTTACGGTGCGGATATCAGCCATATCGCCAACGTAGGAAGAGAGATAGTAAAGGCTTCCCTTTCTGATACAGAAAGTATTTTTAAGCTCACCGCCTATGGCAAGGGTCTGACCTTTATCACTGCACGATGTCATAACAGGCAATGGTGCATATCCTCTTGAACGCCTTATTATGTAAGGCTTGCCCTCAAATGTATCCATGACAGTATCGTCTGAGCGTATCAAGATACGTCTGTTGTGGGATAATATCAGGTCACAGAAGCCCGCTATTTCGCTGAGTGCGTCCTCGTCGCTTCGACATATAGGTGCGCCACGGACGTTTCCGCTGGTCATAACAAGGCGGTCGGTCATTTCCACGCCGTCATCGTAATCAAAAAGAAGCAGGTGCAAAGGGGCATAGGGGAGCATTACTCCCACTGTGGGATTATCGGGTGCAACGCTTTCGCAAAGGCTTCCGCTAGTTTTTTTATCAAGAAGCACGATAGGCTTTTGCCAGCCTGTGAGAAGCTTTTCCTGCACTTCGCCAAAATCGCACTCACGCCTTGCGGCAGAAATATCCTTCAGCATAACGGCAAATGGTTTTGCAGGGCGGTTTTTAAGCTCTCTGAGCCTTTTCACTGCGCTCTCGTTTTTTGCGTCACAGCAAAGGTGAAAACCGCCTATGCCTTTGACAGCGATTATCTTCCCTGCCATGACGGCTTCTCTTGCGGCTGTGATAGCCTCAGCGCCTTTCTTTTCACTGCCTATGATATAGACCTCCGGACCGCATTTGTTACAGCACACAGGCTGGGCGTCATAACGCCTTGTGGCAGGGTCGGTGTATTCCTCCTCGCAGTCTTTGCACATTGGAAAGTCAGCCATTGTTGTACGCTCTCTGTCATAGGGCATAGAGTCCATAATAGTGAGCCTTGGACCGCACTGAGTACAGTTTATAAAAGGGTGGTGGTATCTTCTGTTTGTTTTGTCGAAAAGCTCTTCCTTGCATTTTTCGCACACTGCAATGTCAGGGGATACGAAAATATCCCCTTTTTCCTTTTCGCTGTCGATTATCTCAAAGCTGTCAAAAGGCGGTTCGTCGGCATGGGCGGAAATTATCTCCATTATCACCGAACGCTCAGGGGGACGGCTTTCAAGGGCTTTTTTCAAGTCCTCCACAGCCTTTTCACTGCCCTGTGCGTGTATCTCAACATAAGAGCCTTTGTTTGCCACAGTGCCGCAAAGTCCAAGGTCTGACGCTTCACGGCTAACAAAAGGTCGGAAACCCACGCCCTGAACGATACCATAAACACGAATCATCTCAGTTTTCATCAGATAAGCTCCCTGACGGTGTCCTTTATCTCGTCCTCTGCTTCACTGCTGAGAACGTCTATAAGCACGTTCTCAAACTCCTCACCGTCCTGACCCTCATCTATGGCGGCATTTCTGAGCCTGCCTAACATTCTCACGGTATGCACTGTAGGTCTGCGACGAACGGAGTCCATGAGAATATTCTCATAACCTCTGCCGTAAAACTGCTCCATATATCTCACCACGGCACTTGTCATGCTTATATCAGCCATGGGGTGTCTTTCCAGAAATCTAAGCAAAGGCAAAACTGCGTTTATGCCCTCACCGCTTTCGTCAAGCTCCTCCATGCAGTTTTCGGCTTCATATTCAAACTCCTCTGAGCCGAGATATTCTTCAAGACGCTCTATAATTTCTTCTGTCATATCTTTTCACTCTCTCCCTGCAAAAGTCTGCCTGAAAGTCCGAAATGCGGAAAGTCTATAAACTCGCCGCTGAAATTTTTCATAACACGTCTGAGGGTCTTGTCTGCAATAACAACGTCATAGTTATCACCAACATTGTCGCAAAGGTCGCTTTCGTCTGCAAGGAAAAAATCACTCTGCTGTGAAAGCTCCTTTTTCTGCATAAAAAACGTTGCCGATGTGCAATGACACTTGCCGCTTTTTTCTGTGATAAGCTTTCTCACAGCGTCAGCCGCTGTTTGGTTATGTATCACAAGGACGTTTTTATCCGCAAAGTTATCAGCTTTTTGCACTATCTCCTCAGGCAGACAGCTTCGTGGATATTCTATCTCATAAGGCGTACCGAACTTTTCTTTGAGATACTCCGCCGCCTTTATTGCAGCTGATGAGCAGACTATATTTTTCTCCGCCGCAGCTGCATTTTTCACATCATCAAGGGTGCTTCCCATGCCGTAGCATATAACATTCTCCCAACCCTTTGCCTTATATTCCGCCACTATCTTCTCGGGGCTTATGATACTAAGCTCCAAAGGCGTTGCACCTATAATGCCAAGCCTGCCTTTCTGAACAGGCTTGCTCTCAGTGGCAAAGGTCTTGAAAAGCTCTATCCACACCGGCTCTGAGCCACTGTCATAATAATTCGTGCCTGTACACTCGGCTGTTATGCAAGGAAGTCCTGTTTTCTTCTCTGCCATACGTTTCAACGCTCTCATATCTGTTGCGATGACAGCAGGCACAGGTGTGCCTATTATGGCGGTGAAAGCAGGTGATATCTGCTCACAGGCTTTGGATAGCTTTTCGATGAGCCTGTCGTCACGTCCTAAAATTGCGTCCATATCACGAAGCCCCGCGCTGAAAACTGCGCTCTTTTTGGTAAACCACCTTGGCTCGTCAAAGCCACAGACGTTGCCTGCACAGCCGCCTGCGTCGCATATTACCATTAGTCCTCCAAGCTCATAGAGCACTGCCGCCGCACCTGATTGGTCAGGGGCAAAGGGTGACAAAAGCTTCAAAAAATTTTTCATTTATCCTCCGCTCCTTTCCAATCAAGCACCTTTTCAAGGTCGCAAAACAGCTTTTTTACACCTGCATAGCCGAAAGGCTGTATCTCGTCATTGAAGTCTGCTCCTGCTATGTCTGGGTGATAATAGGCACAGTCCTTGCCGATATAAACGTTCACCCTCTCGTCAGGCTCATAAAAGAGCATTGTTGGTGAGAGATTTGAATATATTTTTGTTTCAGGGGAGAGCTGTGCTATCTTTTTCACAAAGCCGAAATTTCGCTCCCCCACAGTGCCGAATATCTCCGCCACCTGAAAGCCGTATCTTATAAGAGCCAATGCCATTTCTATAGGGTCGCAGTTTGAAAACTCGCCCACTGCAAAGCACAGCCCTTTATGCTTTTCTCTGAAATCATCTATAAGAGCCATGATCTGCTCATAATACTCTTTATCGCAAAGCTCCGCTCCTATCGCCTGACCCAGCAGACGATACTGCGTAGATATCTTGTCAGCCTGAAAAACTCTCGCAAGCTCTATAAAAGGTATGTTAAGCTCCTGCTCCATTTGCTGGGCGGCATATCTTGCTTCCGCATTGAGTACAAGAGAAAAATTTGCCTGCGACATTTTTTCATATTCCTCGAAGGTATCGCACCTTGAAAGCTCCCTTATGGTCTTTACGCCTGCACTTTTCAGCAGGCTGTAAAGCTCGCAATCCTCCTGCAAGGGTGAGAAATAACCGAGGATATTCACCTCGTCAGACTTTCTCTTGCGTGGTTTCAGCAGTGAATACACCGATTTTCGCACTGAAGCCATAGGGGGCAGACGCTTTTCTCTTGTGAGGGCATACATATAGCATGGCACTACAGGCACGCCTGCTCGGTCGCTGCATTTTCTGCACACTCTGTCCATATCAGTACCTAAGAGAGCGTCAACGCAGGTTATACATATCATCACCGCTGAAGGAGTGTAATCAAGGCTTTGACATACATCCTCCACAGCTTTTGGTATCTTTGTAAGGTGCCTGCCTGTGACGATATCGGTATCGTCAAGAAGCAGGTAGAAAAATCTGTCGCCGTAGCCGCTTTCCGCACTGAGCATGGTGGTGTTTCGTCCACAGCAGGCAGGAGCCACAAGAAGCATAACCGAATTTGGCACTGCAAGTCCTGCTCTTTTTACACCAAAGCCCTGCGCTCCCGGTGAATTGAACGCCAATGTTGCAGGGGAGCTGTAGATAAGGTGCTTTGCCGAAAGAAGCTCGTCAGGGATATTATCTTTTCCCTTTTGGGCAAGCTCCGCCGCTGTTATGTAAAACGCTTTAGTCATTGTTGTCCTCCTGCATAAGGGTCTGTGCAAGCTTCAAAAAGCATTTTGCCGCCTGACAATCAGGCTCGGCCTCTATGACGGTCATGCCCTTATCCTCACAGCTGATGATATCATCGCTTCTTGGAATATCCGCAACGATATCAAGCCCTGCTCTTTCTGCAAAGGCTCTGACCTTTTCTTCCTCGCCCTCAACGTTTCGCCTGTTCATGACGATACCACGGACTTTTGCATAGCTTCTGTCGGCAAAGTTTTTCACCGCACTGTTTATATTATTTGCGGCATACAATGCCATTTTCTCGCCTGAGGTGACGATAAGCACCTTTGAAGCGTAGCCCTCCCTGATAGGTGCGGCGAAACCTCCGCACACAACGTCTCCGAGAACGTCATAGAGCACAACGTCAGGCTTATATTTTTCAAAAAGCTTTAAGTCTTCAAGCAGGCTGAACGTGGTGATTATACCTCTGCCTGCACAGCCAAGTCCGGGGGTAGGACCGCCTGTTTCTATACAAAGCACTCCACCATAGCCCTCTTTTGATATCTCCTCTATGCTCTCAGGCTCATCGTCATGCTCTCTGAGATAATTCATCACAGGCATAACAGGCTCGCCCCCAAGAAGATTTATGGTAGAGTCAGCCTTAGGGTCACAGCCTATTTGTATAACTCTTTTCCCAAGACTTGCAAATGCGGCGGCAAGGTTTCCCGTAACTGTGGATTTTCCTATTCCGCCCTTTCCGTAAACGGCTATTTTTATCATAAAAGTATCCGTGCGAAAGCACGTTCCTCCTTTTTATAGGTTAAGTATTTTGCTTACATCTTTATCTATCAGATCGGGGATATCTTTAAGAAAACATCTTCCCGAAAAAGCAACATGTGGCAGTGAAACAAATCTTGCCCCTTTGCATATAGGTCTGAAAAGCGGGTCTGCTATGACGGCCTTATGCTGTGAAAAAAGCTTTTCAAGCTCTGCTTCTTCCTCACAGAAAATGTCCGTCCCTGACAGCACCTCGCTGTTTCTTATGCCAACTGTCGCCACAGTTTTTGCGCCAAGTTCAGCCCCAAGGGAAGAAGCAAAAACGCTTTCCCCTGCAACTATCATATGAGCATTCTCTACAGCTTTTTCACCGCAGGAATTTATACAAACGCCCTCTGACACTGCTCTTTTCAGGTCAGCGGAAAGCTTTTTGGAAAAGCTTTTCCCCACAGGCACGCCCACAACATATGGCACTCCATAGGTATCAAAAAGATACTTTGCCGCAGATATCCCGTCTGAGGATATAACAAGGCTTACAGCCGCCTGTGGGGCGGTAGAGATCTCATCAAGACTGCTGTCCATAGCAAAACAGCTTTGCACTGAAAAGCCGTTATCCAAAAGCCACTTTTTTATAGAGCTTGCGCTGGTGTTCACTGAAAAGTCAAGAGGCGTTGCACCAATAATATTCACTGAATTTGCCTGCTTTTCTTTTCCCTCACGGCAGAAAAGCTTTGCAATATTAAGGAAAGCTCCCTCTGCTCCTTGAAGATAGGAATGAGTGCCGTTGGTATCAACGAAAAATGTGGTCAGACCTGTTTCACGCTCTATCTCCTCGGCGGCTGAACTGTAGTCAAAGCCTGTCATTGCAGGCATTGGCGAACCGCAAATGGCTATGAATTTAGGTGAAAGCTCACCTGCCGCTTTTGCCACATCACGAATGAACTTGCCGTCATTGCCCATAACGGAGTCCGCTTCTGTTAGTGCAGAAATATATATCATGCTTTTGCGGTCATACCAACGAGGTTCATCGTGTGTAGCATAGGTGGAGTTACAGCCCGAAGCGTCATGGACGACGGTCATTCCACCAAGCTCATAAAGCGCCGAGCATACTCCCGAAGTATCCGCCGCATATATGGATATCACTTTTGCATTCATAGACAGCTTTCACACCCCCAGCCCTTATGTTGTATCACCTTACGTCTGTCCTTTTTGTTTACTGCTCCCTCAGCCATAAGCTCTGCAAGCCTTTTTATGCCCTCGAAGCCGTATCCCCCGCCCCCTGCGACTATATCAACAAAGTTATCGGTCTGGCAGAAAAAAGCCGCTTTCTGACCTACTGCAAGATATTTTTCTTTGCACTGTGAAAACTCCATTTTCACATTCACAGTAGGGAGAATTTCAAGGTCGTGGCAATGGGCTTTCAGCCACTCAAAATCTGCCCTTTCCTCCTCTGAAAAGCTGTCGGCATAGCAACGCTTCACATTGAAGCCTTTCTCTGCAAGAAGTCTGCAAAAGCCAAGGGGCCTTGGCAGAGCGGTATAATCCACGGCTATAGGCAAATCCCCTACTACCTCAAGGGCATTTGCAAGAGCCTTGTCGGCGGCTTCTCTGTCAGCAGAAAAGTCAGGTGTTTTCACACCAAGCTGGGTGCAAAGCCTGCTGTAATTTTCCTCTATCTCATCATAGCCATAGCACAAGGGCAGATACAAATGCTTTGTGCCAAGTCGCTTTTCAAGTTCCTCTCCTGAGGGCTTTGCCGTGGGGATATAGGTGATATTCAAAGAGCTTTCCGCCATGGAGAGATACTCCTCATAGGTCTTGCACTTTGTTATGTCAAGAAGCTCAAAGCCTGCTGAGTTTATTATTTTTACAAGCTCGGAGGCTTCGTCCGTGGCTCTGTCACAGCCTATTATAGCCGCCGTTTTAGGCTTCTTTTCGCACTTTTCAAGTGGTTCGTAAAGCTGTTTTCTCATAAGGCTGTCGGGAGAGATAGACTTTCTCATGGTTGGCGTCATGTAGCAATCTATAAAATGCACCTGCGGAAACAATGTCGAAAGTCCGTCTATTATCATTTTGAAGTCACAGCCTGCAAAAAGGTGAACACAGCTTAGAAAAATCAAAACGCATTTTGGCTTTTCCTCAAGCCTGTTTATTATATCCCTCACTCCGTCTATAACGTCCTGCTCCATTGTGCCGTCATACAGATCCTGCTCAGAAACAGTCACCCATGACATTCTGTCCATGGCGTTCATCTCTGCCGCCGTCAGTATAACGCCCCTTAAACAGCCCTGTGCGCAGACAAATATCTGCCGTGACTCAGGGATAAGCATACCGGTATGAACGATATTCCACACGCCCCTTGTGGGTGGATTATATTCAAGACCGCTTTCAAAAGGCGCAGGAAAAGCCGCCTTCGTTATATTTATGCCGCTCTCTTTTATCATTTTTCTTCTCCCATACCGCAAAGCTCGGCTATCTTATCCGCCAATGCTTTATACTGCTCTGCCGCAGTGCTGTCAGGAAAAGCTTCCATGACAGTTTTGCGCATATCCTCAGCTTCGCTCACAAGGTCGCTTCGGTCTATCTCGGCTATCACAGAGCTGTGAAAATCAGCCGCAAGCTCTGCCGCTTTTTCCTCCTCGTTTTTTACGTTGCGTTTATTAAGGATAAAACCGCCAAGAGAAGCATATCCACGGCTTTTGAAATTTTCCACCGCCATTGCGATGTTTGCGGCGGCATATACAGACATACTCTCGCCTGATGTGATGATAAACACCTTATCGGCATAGCCCTTTCGCATTGGCATTGAAAAACCTCCGCACACCACGTCTCCGAGAACGTCATAGATAACAACGTCAGGCTGATATTTTTCATATGCGCCCTTTTTTTCAAGCTCCTCCAAAGCGGCGATTATACCTCTGCCTGCACAGCCAAGTCCCGGCACTGGACCGCCTGCTTCAACGCACACAACACCGTTATAGCCTACCCTTACCATATCTTCAAGGTCAAAGCTTTCGCCTTTTCGCACAAGGTCAAGAACGGTGGGTATCCTCTCTCCCCCATGGAGAAATATGGTGGAGTCAGCCTTTGGGTCACAGCCTATCTGCATGACTTTCAGCCCTTTTTGTGCAAGTGCAGCACTGACATTTGATGCCGCCGTTGACTTTCCTATTCCGCCTTTTCCGTAAAAAGCAAGCTTTATCATTATCTGTGATCTCCTCTTGATATCTTTATTTTATAGCCTATGGACTCCATTCGTCTTTCAAGGCAAGCCCTGCACTGTGCTGACTCGTCACCTGTGCATATCTTGTTGTCATAGAGCATATATTTTTTTCTCACTGCCACAGGGGACAGATTCGGCATTATAACGTTCGCACCTGACAGCACTCCTTGTTCTCTCCCTTTTGGGTTTATAGTACCAAGGGCTGTGGTGGCAGGCAAAAGAACGTCGGGGAGCATTATCCTGCAAATGCTCAGCAGAAAGAGAGTAAGCTCATATGAGCCTTGTGGACAGTTTCTGAAAGGCGTGTCTTTATGTGGGAGAAAAGGTCCAATGCCTATCATTTCGGGCTTGAAACCGCACATAAACTCCATATCCTCAGCAAGGCACTCCGCCGTCTGGAACGGTGAGCCTATCATCATTCCACAGCCTGTCTGATAGCCTATCTCTTTAAGATCTGAAAGACACTCCATTCGGTTTTTCCAAGACATTTCGGCCGGGTGGAGCTTTTTGTAATGCTCCTCGTCGGCGGTTTCGTGCCTGAGAAGATATCTGTCAGCACCTGCATTGAAAAGGGCTTCATAGTCCTCACGGCTTTTCTCACCTAGGGATAATGTTACCGCACAATCAGGGTGGCGTTTTTTTATCTCGCTGACGATACCACAGAGCATTTCTCTGTCATAGAAAGCGTCCTCCCCACTTTGAAGCACAAAGGTACGGAAGCCATAGCCGTAGCCCTCGTCACAGCACTGCAAGATCTCCTCGGCGGTGAGCCTGTATCTGCTCACGTTGCCGTTTGAGCGCCTTATTCCGCAGTAAAGGCAATCGTTTTTGCAGATGTTTGAAAACTCCACTATGCCCCTTATGTAAATATCCCTGCCGAACATTTCCTGCGAAATGCCCCTTGCAAGCTCTGCGGCATAGGCTCTGTCGCTCTCGTCATATTCTTTTATAAGCTTCACCCACTCTCCATGGGAAAGCTTTTTCTCGCAGTTTAGTTTATCAATAAGTTCTCTGACCGCCATTGTGATCTTCAAGCTCCTTTACAAGATGTGGGAACACACCTATGCTCCTTTTCAGTATGCCTTTCATGTAGGCAATTGCAATGCCGTAATTTGTGAACGGCACGCCTGCGTCACAAGCACATTTCATTCTGTAGGTAAGCTCTTTTGAGCCTAGCATACAGCCGCCACAGTGTATGCAAAGCGCAAAGTCTGAAAGCTCCTCTGGAAAGCCGTGACCTGATGACAGCACTATCTCAAGATTCTTGCCTGTGTATTCTTTCAGCCAGTTTGGAAGCTTCACAGAGCCTATATCACCGCACTGTCTGTGATGTGTACAGCCCTCTGAAATAAGCACCTTGTCACCGTCTTTAAGATCGTCGATAGCTTTAACGCCCTTTACTGCGGCGTCAAGAAAGCCCTTATATCTAGCCATAAGGATAGAAAACGAGGTGAGAGGGATATCCTCGGGAGTATCCTTTGAAACTCTTGCGAAAGCCTGACTATCCGTTATAACAAGTGCAGGCTTCTCTATCCTGCCAAGCACTCCTGAAAGCTCAGTTTCTCTTACCACCACTGCACAGGCGTTTGCTTCAAGAACATCTCTTATGGCCTGCTGTTGTGGCAGGATAAGCCTGCCCTTTGGTGCGGCGCTGTCGATAGGGGTGACAAGCACCACCATATCGTCAGGCTTTATAAGGTCGCCCACAAGCTTCATTGTCATGGTGTCTGTTTCAGTGAGCTTTGCAACGGCGTTTTTAAGCTCCTCTATGCCTGTTTTCTCTTTTGCGCTGACGTACACTGCGCCCTCCTCTTTTGGGATATCAGTGAGCAGGTCGGCTTTGTTTTTGGCTATAATAAAGGGTATGTTTTTCTCTTTGAATATTGAGATAAGCTGTTTTTCGCAGTCTCCAAGGGGCAAGGTGCAATCGGTAACAAGAACTGCGCAATCTGTTCTGTTTAAAATCTGCTTAGTTTTCTTCACACGAAGCTCTCCAAGCTCGCCCTCGTCGTCAAAGCCGGGGGTATCTATTATCACAACAGGGCCAAGGGGCAAAAGCTCCATTGCCTTTGTAACAGGGTCGGTGGTAGTGCCTTTCGTATCGGATACCACTGCAAGATCCTGATTTGTTACTGCATTCACAACGCTTGATTTTCCTGCGTTTCGTCTGCCGAAAAATCCTATATGTATACGTTCTCCGCTTGGTGCGTCATTAAGTCCCATTGCAAAAGCTCCTCTCAAAAAAAAATAAGCCATACCCCTATGGATACAGCTTTGATAACAAAAAAGGCTATGCTTGCTCATAAAAAACCTAATCCACGGGCGAACGCTGTTCGCCCCTACATGAGTAGAGATAGGGCTTTCTATCTGCTTTTTACTTTTTCTGCTTGATGTGTATTCTTTCGCCTTAAAGGAGAAAACTCGTTTTCGGCGTCAGGGTCACAAATATTTATTAGATTTTTACTGTGGCGAATAAAGGGTCTTGGCGGTCACTCCCTCAAGCCTGCCTATCTTGCCTGCAAGAGAATTTATAACGTCCTGAGGAGCGTCAACTGCCACGCTTATTATGTTCATGCCACGTTCTCGGTATGGCAGACCCATTCGTCCTATTATATACTCGGCATGCTCATGAAGAATTGCGTTTATCTCCTGCGCAGAGCCGTTATCGTGTGCGATTATTGCAAGTATTGCCACACGGGTATCCATAAAACACCCCCGTAATGTAAAAGTGTACTTTATCTTACTTTATGATAGCACGATTTGTTGGCGTTGTCAATTGGAAGTTATCTATTTGAATAAAATTTTTAGATAACATTTGACTAAAATATACGACATATACTATTGACAAGTAAAGTTAGCCATGGTAAACTTATTCTGTAGAGTTCTTTTAGATAAAACATAAGAATAAAATATAGCTATGGAGGAAAAGACAATGACTCTTGATAAGCTTAAAACGGGTGAGTCTGCCGTGATAAAAGCGGTAGGTGGCGAGGGTGCGCTTAGGCTGCGTTTTCTCGACATGGGACTTATACCCAAAACAAAGGTGAAAATGCTAAAGCGTGCGCCAATGGGCGACCCTCTTGATATAGTACTGAGAGGCTATGAGCTGACGCTCAGGATAGAGGACGCAAAAAACATAGAGATAGAAAAAACAGAGGAGAATGACCATATATGAGATTTGCCCTTGCAGGAAATCAGAACTGCGGAAAGACCACGCTTTTTAACGCCCTTACAGGGTCTAATCAGCACGTTGGAAACTTTCCCGGTGTAACAGTCGAGCAGAAGGTCGGTGACATAAAGGGGCAGAAAAACTGCACTGTGGTGGATCTGCCGGGAATATACTCACTGCGCCCTTACACGCAGGAAGAGATCGTCACCCGTGACTACATAATAAATGAAAAGCCTGACGGCATTATAAACATTGTTGACGCCACCAATATAGAGCGAAATCTGTATCTCACTTTACAGCTTCTTGAACTGCGTGTGCCAATGGTGCTTGCCTTAAACATGATGGACGAGGTAAGAGCCAACGGTGGAACGATAGACGTAAAAATGATGAGCGACGCACTTGGCATACCTGTTATACCGGTAAGTGCGGCAAAGGGCGAGGGTATCTCAGACCTTATCGACAAGGCTGTAGAAACTGCCCGAAACAAGACAAAGCCTGTTGTCACAGACTTTTGCTCAGACGATTCCGCTGTACACAGATGTATACACGCTGTTGTGCATCTTATCATGGATCACGCAAACCGTGCAGGCATACCGCCGAGATTTTGTGCTTCAAAGCTTATTGAGGGTGATAAGAATATCGAGGATCAGCTTGAGCTTAATCAAAATGAGCTGGAGCTTCTCGAACACTGCATAGTGGAAATGGAGGACGAATCAAAGCTTGACAGAAATGCGGCGCTTGCAGATATGCGATACGACTTTATCGAAAAAGTCGTTGCCATAAGCGTTGTGAAATGCCACGAGAGCCGAGAACACAAGCGGAGCGTAAAAATAGACCGCATTTTAACGGGAAAATACACTGCACTGCCTGTATTTTTCGGGATAATGTTTCTTGTATTTTTCCTCACATTCAATGTTATCGGCTCGACCCTTTCCGATTGGCTTTCCCTTGGAATAGACAAGCTCACCGACCTAGCAGACAAAGGGCTTACAGCCTACGGCATAAACCCTGTTGTACACAGCCTTATAATAGACGGAGTTTTTGCAGGCGTTGGAAGTGTTCTAAGCTTTCTGCCTATAATAGTGACGCTGTTCTTTTTCCTTTCCATACTGGAAGACACGGGCTACATGGCACGAGTGGCATTCGTAATGGACAAGCTTCTTAGAAAGATCGGTCTTTCGGGACGAAGCTTTGTGCCTATGCTCATAGGCTTCGGCTGTTCAGTGCCTGCCATAATGGCAACTAGGACGCTTGTATCAGACCGTGACAGAAAAATGACCATACTTCTTACCCCTTACATGAGCTGTTCGGCAAAGATACCTATTTACGCAGTTTTCTGTGCAGCATTTTTCAAGAAATATCAGGCGCTTGTGATGATAGGCTTATACATAACGGGCATAGTGCTTGGGATAATAGTTGCACTGATACTGAAAAATACAGCTTTCCGTGGCAAGCCTGTGCCGTTTGTAATGGAGCTTCCAAACTATCGTCTTCCTTCGGCAAAAAGCGTAGGACTTCTTCTTTGGGACAAGGCAAAGGACTTTATACAAAGAGCTTTCACAGTAATATTCTTTGCGACTATCATAATATGGTTTTTGGAAACCTTTGACGCAAAGCTCAACGTTGTAAAAGACTCCTCCGACAGCCTGCTCGCTCTTATCGGTCAGGCTATATCGCCAATATTCAAGCCTTTGGGCTTTGCAGATTGGAGAGTGACCACCTCGCTTATTTCAGGCTTCACTGCAAAAGAGGCGGTAGTAAGCACAATGGCGGTACTGATGAACACAAGCACTGCAAATCTTGGCACTGCTCTTTCGGGAGCATTCTCCACCCTTTCCGCACTGAGTTTTCTCGTATTCACCCTGCTTTACACCCCATGTGTTGCGGCGGTGGCGACCATAAAGAGAGAGCTTGATTCAAGGATACAGACAGTTGGCGTTGTGATAATGCAGTGCATGGTGGCATGGCTGTGCGGCTGTGCGGTATATCAGATAGGAGCATTATTATGAATACAGCCGACTGGGTAGTGGTGATACTTCTGCTTTTATGGGCAGTGGCGGCGGCAATAAGTATATCAAAGCAAAAGAAAAAAGGTAAATGCTGCGGCTGTTGCTCACACTGTCACAGCAGATGCGGCCAAAAATAAGGCATAAAAGTAGCGGAGAACTGCAAATAAAATGCGTTCTCCGCCATTTTATTAATATATAAGCAACACTAAGAAAATCAAAAATTTACAATACATCTGACTTTTTTCGTTAATATACCTGACAAATAAGCAAAAGTGTGATATAATATAGCTTAGGGCGAAGTAATCTACCCTGTTTTTTTTGAAATATGGTTAGTTTAATCTAACTTTATAAAGAAAACCAACTTAGAAAGGTCGGTATTATGAAGAAACAATTTTTTAGCAATGAGAAAGACGGTTTTTATGGTACATATTATGAAAACCCAAAGGGTGCAAACTACGCAATGATAGGTCTGTTCGGCGACGATCCTAATGACTTTATGGCAAAGTGCGGAGCAAAATGGCTTCACAAAAATGGCGTGAACGTTATGTGTATGTCACCTGACGTGAAGAACTACGGCCATGTGAACTTCCCGCTTGAAAGGATAGAGACCGCTATAAAGTGGCTCAAAAGCCATGGAAACAAGAAGATAGGCATAATGGGAATGAGTACGGCAGGAATGGATTCCCTTGTGGCAGCTTCATATTTCCCTGACATAACACTCACTTTCGGTCTTACGCCAAGCGACTTTGTATGGCAGGGCTTTGAGCAGGGCGAAAAAGACGGCTGCAAGGAATGGCCTATCCCTGACGCTTCCACACTTTCATGGCAGGGCAAGCCGCTTGCCTATATGCCGTTCGTTTATGCCCACCCTGAATACTATCACAAAATAGAAGAAGAAACCAAAGGCTCGGGAGATATAACACGAAGCACGCACCTTTTTATCGACTCTGAAAAGGCAAGAGAACATACAGAGGAAGAAATGATAAAGGTTGAGAACATCAAGGGCAAGCTTATAATGGTGGGTGCTGATGACGACAGCTTCTGGGAGGCAGGAAAATACGTCCGCCGCATGGATAAGCGCTTGAAAGAACGCCCTCACGAGTGCGATTACGAAGCCCTGACTTACGAGCATGGAACGCACTTTGTGCTTCCTGAGACAATGCTCAGAAAAGCACTTCCTGTGGGACTTAAATTCGTAATGAAATTTATTTTCAAGGCTGCAAAGGACTATCCTAAGGAGTGCGAGCAGACAAGAAAGGATATCGACAGACGACTTTCTGCGGCTTTAAAACAGTGGGTAGCTGAATAAAAAAAGCCCATAAAATACGCTATTTTGTGTAGGAGCGACCTCTGTTCGCCCCTTGCTCGATATGTTTTACGATAAACAAAGACCGACTTCCAGCGAAAAAAGCTGAAAGTCGGTCTGTTATTTTTTGCAGCAGCATAAATGCTTTCAAAAAGAAGATTTTTGTGAATTTTGTGAGTTTTCTATTGACATCAGAGTGTGGATATGGTAAAATTAACGGTATGTGAATATTTTCTAATAGCAGTCACATATCAAAGCAAAAAACAATTATTTTATATAGATAGTGGTGGGTCATCGGGACCCTGACGAAGGAGCAAGCCATGTTTACAAGCGATACAGCGAAATATAAAATAATAGGTATCTGCACTTCATGCGTACAATCTGACTATGTGAGAGATATAGTATCTTCCATAAGCCGAAAGGGTGTAAAAGAGGGCTACAAGGTGCTTCTTTTTAACACCTTTTGCGACCTTTATCACAACATTTCCTACAACCATGGTGAAGCAAGCATTTTTGATCTTATAAATTATGACATTCTTGACGTACTTATAATAATGCCCGAGGCAATAAAAAGAGACAGCATTTCCAACGAGATAAGCAAGCGTGCCCATGAACACGGTGTTCCTGTCATATGCGTTGACAGTACAATGGATAATTGCTGCAGTGTGACATTCAATTACTCTGACGTTTTTGAAAAGATAGTTCGCCATGTGATCGAATTTCACGGCTGCAGAAGAGTTAATTTCATTGCTGGCGTAAAGGGCAATGCTTTCTCAGAAGAGCGTATAGAAGCATACAAAAAGGTGCTTGCGGAAAACGGCATAGAATTTGAGCCTGAGCGTCTTGGCTATGGTGACTTCTGGGATATGCCAACAAAAGGAGTATTGGAGAAATTTTTGGAAAGCAGTTTGGAATTTCCGCAGGCGATAATATGTGCAAACGACGCTATGGCGATAGCAGCTTGCAGCATACTGAGAGAACGCGGCATAAAAGTGCCTGAAGACGTTATTGTAACGGGCTTTGACGGCATCGAGCTTGAACAGTATAACAGCCCTCGTCTTACAACGGCGGCCGTAGACAATGATGTGCTTGGCGAAAAGATAATAAACGCCATAGACCATATGATGAACGGAGTTCCTCTTCCTGAAAAAATAGAGGTCAACTACACCATGAGGATATCCCAGTCTTGCGGCTGTAAGAAAATAGACCCGAGAGAAGTAGGCGACAAGATCCTTGAGCTTTACCATAGAATGAACAATTCTGATGGTCACGAACAGCATATGTTCTCTTATCTTGCAAAATCAGTGGAATGTCACACCGTAGAAGAAATGGCAAAGGTAATGGCACGTTCGGGAGATTATTATAGCTGGGTATGCACAAACTCTGATTTTCTGTCAAACACGAGGCAGAGAGAACGCTTTAATAACAGCTTTACAAAGCAGATGAGAGTTTTCATGCAGACTTTTGACAACAAATACAAGACCGGTGAAGTTTTTGACACCAAGGATCTTTTGCCTGATATGGAGCAAGTCCTTGGACGCCATAACTGCTTAATGTTCTCGCCGCTTCATTTTCAGGATGAGGTCATAGGCTATGCGGCAAATTCATATAGTCCTATATATTTTCTTTTCCAGAACACAAGGCGTTTTATAAACAACACCAATCAGATAATGGAGAGCTTTAAAAACCGCCAGCGGCTTGAAAGGGCAAATGCAGAGCTTGCAAGGATACATATGCTTGACCCCATGACGGGGATATATAATCGCAGGGGCTTTTACAAGAACGTAAGAAAGCTTATTTCAAAGGCTGAGAAACAGGGCGTAGGCGTATGGGTATTCTCCATTGACATGGACAACCTTAAAAAGATAAATGACCTCTATGGTCACAACGAGGGTGACAAGGCGATAAAGGCAGTGGCGTCGCTGATGACAAAATGCACTGCAGAAGGTGGGATATGCTCACGCTTCGGCGGTGATGAATTTGTAGCTGTTATCGCTGAAACAGACGGTGCGGACAGCTTTTACGAAAAGGTATCCCGCAGCATTGCAGAGTACAATCGCAGAAGCAAGTCGCCATATGATGTGTCGATAAGCTGTGGCTACAAGGCGGGAAAGCCGAAAACGTTGAAAGAGATCGACGATCTTATGAAAGCGTCAGATCGTGAGATGTACACGCAAAAGCGTAAACATCATAGTCGGCGGGACTAACAGACATAACCAGAGGGCGGATAGTTTGAAAACTTCCGCCCTTGTTTTTATGCTATTTGAGTATGCCAACTCCCTCAAGAAAGATCTTCAGCCCGATCAAAACAAGTATAATACCGCCTGCTGTTTCTGCCTTGCTCTTATATCTTGAGCCGAACTTGTTGCTATGGCGAGTCAACTTTTTTGTCAAATAAACATTTGACAAAATTGCAAAACTGTGATATAATAACGATTGTAGTATGTTTCCGTAGCTCAGCTGGATAGAGCGACCGCCTCCTAAGCGGTAGGTCGGGTGTTCGAATCACCTCGGGAACGCCATAATGCGGAGACAAAAAAGATGTCTCCTGCGAAAAGCCCGAATATATCGGGCTTTTTTGCTACCCAAAGGTAAACAAAAACGAATGAAGGCGAAATGGGGTCTGTTTATGACCGAACAGAAAAAGAATACTATCATAACAAGCGGCATCGCTGTACTTGCCGTGATACTGGCATATTGCTTCCGAATTGTGGGCAGGGGCAGCTTCTACCCGATGCTGTTTTCCTATCTGCGCAGCTTTATCTATATCGGTCTGTTCGCCGCCTGGGGGCTCTCCGTCCGTCAGCGGATCGTGCAAAAGCAGGTGTGCAGGTTTATGACGGTCACCGCAGTACTGCTCATCATATGGATGGTAGTCCGTTCGGCAAAGTATTTTATATTCTGGCAGCCGGATGCCGTCCGTTACCTGTGGTATCTGTTCTATCTGCCCATGCTGTTTGTGCCTATGCTGGCGCTGCTGATCGCCATGTCATTGGGAAAGCCGGACGAATACAAATTCCCCAAGGGAATGTCGATTCTGTGGATCATCTCCGGCACATTGCTTCTGCTCGTACTCACAAATGACCTGCACCAATTCGTATTTACCTTTCCGAAGGACGCCGCCGTGTGGACAGACAAAAACAACGGCTACTCGATAGGCTACTTCATTATTGTTGGCTGGCAGGTGCTGTGTGCCTTTGCCGCACTCGTAATTATGTTTTTAAAATGCCGTGTGCAAAAAGGAAGGCTCCACTTTCTGCCCATTGTTCCTATGCTGCTGACGATCGTTTACAGCGTGCTTTACTATGCAGGTGCGGATTGGCTGCTCCACTTGTTCGGCGATATTGCCGCATTCCAAAGTGTGATGTATATTCTGACCTTTGAGTTTTGCATCGCCTGTGGATATATACATTCAAACAGCCGTTATGTGGACTTGTTTGCCTCCTCTGTCGGCACATCGGCAGAGATCACCGACAAGGACTTTACCGTTCGGTATGCAGCTGTAAACACTGCGCCTATCTCAAAGGAAACGATGAAAAAAGCCGAGCAAAGCCCGGTCACAATGGGCGGCTTGACCGTTCACACCATGCCCATTGATGGCGGCTATGCCGTATGGACAGAGGATGTGTCGGCTTTGCGTGACATCAAGGAGGACTCCGAGCTTCTTGCAGACGAGCTTGCCGACAGGAACGAAATGCTCCGTTATGAATACAAGCGTGAAGCCAAGCGCCGCAAGGTGGAGGAGCAAAACCGCCTGTATGATCTCCTGCGTTCCGCTACGCAGACGCAAATCGACCGCATTGCAGAGCTCACTAAGGAATACCGCCGAATCTCAAGCACCGATCCCGACAGTGCCAAAACGCTCCTTGCCGAGATTGCCGTGCTGTGCAGCTATATTAAACGCCGCAAGCATCTGACGCTCCTTACCGACCGAGATATTAAAATAGCGGAAACGGAACTCCACCGTGCCTTCAATGAGTCCCTCCAAACGCTGAAGCTGTTGGGCGTCCGCAGCTCGCTCTATGTGGACGAGTCTCTTTCCATGCTCTCCGGCAAAACGGCGACTGCTGTATTTGATTTTTATGAATCGGTTATTGAAGCCGACATTTTGAATTTAACAGGCATACAGGTAAGCCTCATAAAGGCAAACGGCTTGCGCTTGTCACTGAATGTGTGCTGCAAAGCCGATCTTTCCGCTTTGGTAAACGGAGACAGTATCCGCTGTGAAAAAGAGGATGACGAGGAATACCAGCACCTTGTATTTGAAGCGAAAGAAGGTGACAGGAAATGAGTACATTTTCTTCCCTTTCTGAATTTTGGCAGACCATGCTGCCGTTTATCATGCTTGTGGAGATCGTCCTTGAAATCGGGCTGTTTATGTATCAGCTTCTTCGCAGCAATAAGCCGGTGCGCAGCCTGCTGAGTCTGGCGGTCATGGCGGTGATGATCCCGCTGCTATTCTCCGTTTCTCAGGCAGATCCCGATAATATCGGGGACGCATTTCTGCTGGACGCACCGTGGCTGATATTTGCCGCTGCCATTTTCCTTGCGGCAGTTCACTTTGCCATTGCTCTGCCGCGGGAATACCGCCGTAAAAAGAACGAGCTCTCGCCGTTCTCCATTAAGGAAGCAACCGATAAGCTGCCTATGGGCATCTGCTTTGCCGACCCGAACGGCAGGATCATCCTGTGCAACAACCGTATGCGCAGGCTCTCATTTGCCCTTTGCGGCCACGAGCTGCAAATCAAAAGCGATATGGAAAATGCCCTGAGCGCGCCGGACAGATCTGTAACCGTCAAGGATGATTGCTACATCCTGCCTGACAAGACCATCTGGCAGTTTCGCACACAAAATATCACCGTGGACAGCGATGACCGCTGGCAGCAGATAACGGCGCACAATGTAACCGAGCTGTATAACGGCTATCAAAAGCAAGAGGAAATAAATGAAGAACTGGCAGAAGTCAATCGAAAGCTCAGGAAGATGTACGCTCGCATGGAGAACGATGTCAAAGAGAAGGAAAGCCTTGACCTAAAGGTCTATATTCACGATACCATCGGGCGAAGCCTCCTGACCATCCGTGACATCATAGACAGCGGAGAGGATACCGAGCGAAAGCTTGAGGCGCTGCAAAATGCCATCGGTATGCTGGCAAGCAACCGTGTCACCTCTGTCAGCACAATGGACGAGGTAAAAAGAACCGCACAGCAGCTTGGCGTGGCTGTAAAAATCGACGGCTACCTGCCCCGTGATACCGCAGCCGAGGAGCTGACCGTTGCTGCCGCCAAGGAGTGCGTGACCAACTGCATCAAGCACGCAGACGGGAATGAGGTATATATCCGCATTGCCCAGCGCGGCGAACGCTATGATGTTACAATAACCAACAACGGCAAAATACCCACAGAGCCGATAAAGGAAGGCAGCGGCCTGTCAACGCTTCGCCGCAGTATTGAAAGCTCCGGCGGTGAAATGCATATTTCGCACAATCCACGCTTTGCTCTTCTGATTACGATTCCCACAAAGGAGATCAGCATATGATAAACACCATACTTGTAGAAGATGATCTATACATCCAAAAGCACTTTGTCGATCGTCTTGCGGCAGACGATGAGTTTCATCTTGTCGGCGTTTTCCGTGACGCCTTTGAAGCGGAAAAGCACTGCGACGCCACCGTAAAGCTCGTCCTTATGGATGTGCAGACGCATCATAAGCATTCCGGTCTTGCCGCCGCAGAGCGCATCAAAAAGGCTTTTCCGCAAATCAAAATCGTTGTGGCTACCTCGCTTGTCGATCCCCAAGTTTTGCAAAGAGCCAAAATGGGTGCTGCCGACAGCCTGTGGTATAAGGACCACGGAACAGAGGAGCTGATAAGCGTGGTAAAGCGCACTCTGGCAGGCGAAAAGGTATTCCCCGATACCGCTCCGGCCATTGAAATGGAGGGTACGATGTCCGATGTCTTCTCGCCCCGGCAGTTAGACATCCTACGCCTTTATATAAAGGGCTTTACCTATCAGGAAATTGCCGATAAGCTGGGCATCTCCAAAAACGGCGTTCGCTGGAACCTGGACGATATGGTGGAAAAGAGCGGCTTTGAAAGCAGAGAAGCGCTGGTTGCAACCGCCATTGAAAACAAGCTCATGGTGATCACCTTAAAAGACGAATAAGCAAAACTGAACCCCTTGACTGTACGGTCAAGGGGTTTTTCGCGCCCAAAAGGCAAAAATCTTTGAAAAAATCGAGATTTATCTTCTGTTACTGGCACAAGTGCCAGTGACAAACGCCAAAAAATCAGTATAATAGATAATGTAAGATTAGGATTGTGCTTTTAGAAGGTGGTGATGAATGATGAAAAAAATCGTTCTGGACATTCAAAGCGATATCCATGCGCACACCATGGAGCGAATGCTGATGCAAAAATTGGACGATTGCCAAGTTGTGATTTCCGAGTCGCCGGACGCAACCGCCGAGTGGTGCAAAACGCATCGACCGGATGTGCTTTTAATGGAGGTCAAGGCGTATTCGCCATGGATGTTCAAAGAACGAATGGCGATCCGTGACAAGGTAAAACGGAACACGGAAAGCTGTCGTGTCATTCTCTTTGTGGATGATGATACAGATGAAGATTTGACCGAAAAGGTACGGCAGGCAAAGCGTGAGGGTCTGATAGACGCTTTTCTCTTCGGTTCGGTATCCGAAAACTACTTTGCTTCGGTCATCGACAGTGTTTAAATCAGGCAACACAAAAAGCATAAAAATCTTCAAAATAATTATGAGGGAGGAATAATAGTATGACAAAAACGAACAAACGAAGGCGCGTCGCCAGCGTCCTGTTGGCGCTTGTGATGCTGCTCTCACTGATGCCGAGTCTAGAGCTTCCCGCCCACGCCTTTTGGGATGACTACGACACCGGCGGAGATTGCCCCAACTGCGACCACTACCACTGGGGTGAGAATTTGTGCGACTGCCAGTTCTGCACCATTGACTGCAACTACGATTGCTGGGTTGAAACCCATTGCAACGACTGCGGTCTGTGCCTGGGCGACACGCCCTACTGGTGCGAGGAGTGCTATAAATGCGCGGACTGCATGGAGGACACGCACTGCTCCACCTGCGGCAAATGCTACATCGGCGAGGATGACCAGCTGTGCGGCGAATGCCATAAGGGTCCATGCTGCTCCATAACCATCTGCGACTCCTGCGGATTCTGCGATGACTGCGCAAACGATGACAGCGACCCGATGCACTGCTCGCTGTGTAACGCCTGCTTCGGTTCGGTGGACGAGTGCGTGGACGACGATGATACCGGTGTCATCCACTGCATCGATTGCCACACGGCCTGCGAACAGTGTGAGGAATGCCTGCTGAATCAGGAGTCCTGCGAGGACTGCGGCCTGTGCCTGGAGTGCTGCCGAGATAACTCCGAGGGCGGCGGCTGCCCAGACGGCGAGACCTGCGTGGAAAGCCCCGAGTGGGACGAACACATCTGCCAGGGCTGTGACGGCTGGGTCACGGATAAAGAGGACGAGGACGAGTTCTGCGAAACCTGCGAGATGTGCAAGGAGTGCTGCGAGGGCAACTCCGACTGCTCCGAGGGAATGTGTGCAATGGACACGGACTATGCGGATCACTTCTGTGAGGACTGCGGCCTGTGCTTCCACGACAGCGATCCCTGCGAGGACGGCTGCGATCAGCGCTGCAAGGACTGCTGCCGAGATGCCGTAAGCGCTATGGGCTGCGATCATGACGACTGGTGCTTCAGCGACTCTGATTTTGAGGATCATCTGAAGACGGAGCATGCCGGCGCCGGACATACCCACATAGCCTCCGCCAGCTGGGCGGCTGACGGAACGCAGCACTGGCACCCCTGCCGCTATTGTGACGATAAAAAGCTGAATGCCGCCAACCATGAATTTGACGCCAAGGGCGTGTGCAAGGTCTGTGGCTACATCAGTGGCAGTTCCATCGTCATCAACCGCCAGCCGAGGGGCGTCAAGTGTAAGACCTCTATCTACAGCAGCGGCGATTATGACGAAGAGCCGGAAAACGACCTGCTGTACAGCGAACATAACTGGGTCACCTTCTCTGTCTCGGCAAAGAGCCTGAAAGGCGACGAGCTGACCTATCAGTGGTATCAGAAGAATAATGCGAATCCCACGGCGGCGCCCTACAAACTGCCGGAGAAAGATTACTATGTGGACGTGAACACCCCAACGCTGAGGCTGTCGGTTTCCGCCGAGGCCTGCATGGATGACTACTCCTACTACTGCGTCATCGGCAGAAAGGGCGACCCTTCCGACACCATGAAAACGGCGGAGGCAAAACTGACTGCCACCCATGCCTACAGCCATAAGCAGGCGGGTGTGCGTGTGCCCACGGAAGACAGCGAGAGAACGCCGGAATACAAGGTCACTTGGGTCGATAAGCATGGGAATACCCATAACGGTGTCGTGGGCGGCGACCCGAAATGCGACGGCCACAAGCTCCCGTGCCTGTTCGAAGCAGGCTATTACGAAGCGCATTATATGACTACCGGCTCCAAGGAGCGCATCTTCCCGCATACCTTTGTGCTTGACAGAAGCCTTGACGCGGTAGGCGGCGGCAGAGTCGATGTGCTCAGATGTTCCGTCTGCGACTATACCGTTCCTGTGAAGAGCCATGTCCATGATTACGGCTGGAACTGGGACTGCACCGGCTTCGGCAGTATCTATGAGTATACCTTCAACATCGGCGGCTCGACCAAGACGGTGGAGCAGCTCATCCTTGAATCCGGCTATGCCCACCCCGAAAAGTGCAAGGTTCCCGGCTGCGAGGAGTTCATCATGGTTCCCCATAGCTGGGGCCGCTGGAATGTGGTCAAAGCCCCCGATACCGAGGGCGATAAAGGCGGCATGGAAGCTGAATGCAGCGTCTGCGAATACAAAGAGACGGAAGGAATTGACGGCGATTGGACAAAGGACACCGCCCTTGTGACGGTGAAAAATGGCCGGGCAACCCGTATGATCGTCAAGCCAGGCGACAAGATCAGGCTTTATCCCGAGGAGAGAACCGGTCAGAAAGCCATCGGCTGGAAGGTGGAGTATCGCCGCGAATACAATGAGTATGACATCATACCTGTTACTAGAAATTGGAATACCAATGAGGCGAAGACCCTGTTCAAGCTGGTGACCAACGGCTCCGCCCTTGAGTGGGGCTGCACGATCCCAGAGTTCAGCGCCATGGGTGCCCCCGGCGGCGGCAGTTTCTTCTTTGAGCCTGTCTATGCAGGCTGTGACCACAGCGGCGGCACCACGGTGCTCAATGCGAAGGAGCAGATCTGCGACCGTAAGGGCTACACCGGCGACACCGCCTGCGCAGACTGCGGCCATGTCATCAGTGCCGGTTCGGATATCTACCCACCTGCAAACGCCGGTCATACCGGTCCACTGCAGCCGCTGTACTACTACGGCACGGCCAACTCGGCAACCACAGACGCGAGCCATGGCGGCAAACGCTATAACGCCAAATCGGGAGACTGCCGACACCGCGCCTATGAGGGCGACTACCGCTGCACGGCTTGCGGCGGCACCGTAAAGGGCGAGACTGGCGACTTCAGGCATAGCGGTCCCCTTGAACTGCGGGATGTAAGAACGGCGACCTGTACAGAGAGGGGCTATTCCGGCAGCCAGTACTGCTCAGCGTGCGACAGGATCGCGAAGAAGGGCGTCTCAACCCCGTCCCTCCACGAAATTGCCGATAACTACAAGCTGATCAATGAGGTTAAGCCAGGATGCACCACCTCAGGCTATAGCGGTGACCAGCAGTGCACAGCCGGCTGCGGACAGATTATCCGCTACGGTCATGTCGTTAATAAGCTCAGCCACGACTGGGACGGCGGCAAACCTGCAAAACAGGGCAAGAGCGAAGGAATTCTCTACACCTGCCAGCGTGCCGACTGCGGCGAGACAAGGTTCGTCAGAAGCTCCGACGCGACCGAGTTCACGGTCACGGTCATCAAGGGCACGGCCTCCGTTGCCGCAGGGACACTCATCACGGACAAGATCGCGCAGAACACCGTTGTGACCGTTACGGCGGACGCACCGGAGGCAGGCAAGGTCTTTGACAAGTGGGTCGTGCTGGAGGGCAATGTCACTCTGGCAAACGCCACCAAGGCAACTACCACCTTCACCATGCCCGGCAATGATGTGAAGCTCGAGGCCACCTATAAGGATGCGCCTCCAAGCCATACCCACAGCTACGGAACCGAGTGGAAGTATGACGACACCGATCACTGGCATGAGTGCGAGTGCGGCGATAAGGCCAATATTGCGGCTCACAGCGCCAGCGAGTGGATCGTTGACACGGCAGCTACCGAAACCGCCGACGGCGCTAAGCATAAGGAATGCACCGTCTGCAAGAAGGTTCTTGAAACCGCACCGATCCCCGCAACAGGCAGCAATCATACCCACAGCTACGGTACAGAGTGGAAGTATGACGGCACCAACCACTGGCATGAGTGTGAGTGCGGCGACAAGGCCGACACGGCAGCACACAGCTTCCAGTGGGTGATCGACAAGGCCGCTACCAAGGAGGCCACAGGCATCAAGCACGAGGAATGCACCGTTTGCAGCGCCAAGCGCAGCGAGAATACGGTCATCGACAAGCTCCCCGACGGCGGCAAAACCGACAATACAGGCAGCAGTGATAACAACACCAATAAGCCAGAAAATGACGACTCCACCAAGTGTCCTCAGACCGGTGACAGCAACAACCACATCGGTTGGCTGGCTGCTCTGTACGTCAGCGGCGGCGTTCTGACTCTGCTGGGCGTAAGCGGCAAAAAGAGAAAGGAATCCAAGGTTAAATAAGCCGACGCTTCCGAAATCGAAATAGCCTAAACACAATAGGCGGTGACGGATCATTCCGCCACCGCCTATTTTCCTGAAAGTGGGCATGGCAGCAAGTCCCTTTCCGAAAGGCGGCAAGCGACACCCACATTCTGACCGTGTATCCCCAGCCGAACGGGGACGGCGATCTCCGACGCTCTTTCTTTATGCCTTCGACAAAAATCAGAGCAAAGCTCAAAAATCTTTTAGAAAATTAAAAAACTTGGTTGTAGCCCCCTCAACTTTTCAGCATGGAAAGTGAGGGGGCTTTCTCTATAGCCTCCGCCCGTTCTTTGAAAACCGAATAGTACAGCGCATCCTTTTGTAGGGCGGATTTTTTTGTGTCTAAAAGCAAATTTACTCACTGTCAAAAGCTTGAACTCACTACAAATAAAAAAAACGGTAACACCAACAGGAAGTTATTTTCCTGCTAATGTTACCTCATTTACAAGTATCACAAGATTTAAAGGGGAAATGATAAAGACTTTGTAATGCTTATCGTAATTCTTGTAGCTTTACGCTTAATTCTTGTAAATGTTTTTTGGCTCTTTAGCTTGATAGCCACCATACATTGATGCACATCCGCAGGCAGCTATACCCATTCTCTTAGTTGCTCTGGCAATAAGGCTGGCAAGCAATTTCTTAAATGATCTCATTCTTATCACACCTCTTTTCTTTGATCTTCGCTGATATTATTAAAACTGCAATTAATAGATTTGTTAACAGGATCATAGATCCAACCATCTGATATCTATTGATAATCGCCCCGCCAAACAGATCAAGCAACAGAAAAACTATCATTCCCATCGCTTTGAACTTTGGCTTTTTTTCTTTTTCTATAGGCTTATTTTTGTTCTCCACAGGGCAGAATACAAAAGCTATTATCTCTTCAAACACCACAAAGGCAGCGATCACCCATATATTTATATATCCGCATACCTTGTCATTAAGAAAAGCTGTAGCAATAAATGTCGAACACATCAACAGATTGCATCTGAAATATGTATCTGCATGATACCCTCCGGTAATAACCCTGACAGCAATAAACACTGCCAAATATATTACGCTTTCCAGCAAATGCCCTGTTAATGCTCCCATAAGCAATACAAGCACAATGTTCAACATTGATGAGATAGTTATTTCTATGCCATACCGATAAAAATCCTGTACCTCATCTGCTTTGCCGATAGCTTCCTGCTCGGTCAAAAAATTAAGTATACCCGATACAACAAGATCCATAAACTATCGCCTCGCTTTTGTCTTACCCTAATTTGAATTTTACTAGAATAACAGCAATATGTCAAGCTTTTTGGAATGAGTTGCAGGTTTTTGTCACGAAATGCAGCAACGGTCCGGAACAATTAGTTCAGGACCGTTGTATCTGCCATCAATGTTACCTGACAGCAAAACATTCCCTCCGACTCATAGAAATCGCATCTGCCATTATATTTTCTTGCTATCTCTCTGATTATTGAGGTCCCCAGACCATGCTGTTTTTTATCAGCCTTTGTGGTCGTAAGCCTTGGATTACTATCCATAACAGAATGATCTATTGAATTTTTTATCAAAAACGTATATGTATCCGTTTCTCGGTCGATCTTCAGATACAGAAATTTATTTGCGTCGTCGGCTATTTCCTTGCATGCCGTTATAGCATTCTCCAACGTGTTGCTCAACAGGTCGCAAAGGTCAGTTCCCTTTATTCCCTCAAAATCTGAAACTGTTATACATGATATTTTTATCCCCAAGGAAGAAGCCATCGTAAGCTTTGCGTTAACGATAGCATTTACAATATTATTTTTCGTTTTAACATAGGACTCCGACTTCCCGATAAGGTCAAAGCTTTCTGAGATAAATTTTCTCGTTTCATCTATTTTTTGTACTTTCAACAGTTCATTGACCGTTTCATATTTGTCTTTTATATCATGCCTTAGTTTTCTCATGGCGTCATATTGCGACTCGGCGTTTCCGACAAACTGCTCAAGATACTGCTCTCTTAGTTTGACTATCTCCATTTCCTTGAGCTTCTGATTCTTTTTTATCAAAGAATTTATTATCCAGAATATAAGTATATTAAGAACAAAGACAAGCATATATGACAGATTTATATACAGCCTATGGCCATCGTCTGCCGAAAGGGACAGTTCATGTATTACCATAACGAGAGAAAACGAAATAATAAGCACTGCAATTATCGTCACCCAATCTGAAGCCGTATAATCATCTGTATGTTTAAAGGCCATCAGTATTAATCTAAATACAATGAATATAGATATCTGGATCATTATAAGCGTTACAAATCTAAGCAAGCTTTGTTCGACCACAAGCTCCCTGAGGGATATTTTAAAAAATGACGATACAGCATTTAGTTCCAATGACGTTATCAACAAGATCGCAACCTGCGAGAGGGATATGGAAAGAAATTTCTTTACTGCATTGTCACTAAAAAAGCAAAACGCAAAAACAAGCAGACTTGCCCAGTACAAAGCACTTCCAAAGCCCTCAAATACAGTGAAATAATTAAAAGCAGTGACCAGACAGCCTTCACAAACGGCAAATATAACAGCCCATATCTTAGCCCTTTCATGAGATCTTGGCGTAAGAAATTTATATATAAACCATGTTTCCAGACCGCCCTGATAAAAGTTTATCAAGATCTCAAATATCGTCCACAATGTAATAGTCATCACTTTC
Organism: Ruminococcus sp. RTP21359st1_H3_RTP21359_211015; assembly: GCF_040909065.1. Classification (NCBI taxonomy): domain Bacteria; kingdom Bacillati; phylum Bacillota; class Clostridia; order Eubacteriales; family Oscillospiraceae; genus Ruminococcus; species Ruminococcus sp. RTP21359st1_H3_RTP21359_211015. The sequence continues at coordinate 5,587 of NZ_JBDGDD010000021.1, read as the reverse complement.
TCCTCAGATATTCAGTCAAAGCGTCGTCAACTGCATTCTTATATCCTCGGCTCATGGGAAGCTCTGAACCGCTTTTGAAGATCACTGTTTCATTTGAACGGCTTATGTTAAAAACATATTTCAGATTGACGATATATTTTTTATGTACCCGTATAAAATCAAATTTACGATAAGCTTCTTCTATCTCGCCAATGCTATCTCTGACTGCAATGGTATCCTTATTATTTGCAAAATGATATATGATGCTGTGGCTATTGCTCTCTATATAAGTTACATCCCGAAGCTTTACAGAGATCCTTCCCTGCTCCCTATTCTCCAAAACCACTGTCTTTTCCTGCTTCAGTGCGTCCGTCAACTGTCCTGCTACCATATGGAGCCTATCCTTCATAACATCGGCGTCAGGATCTTTGCAGATAAAATTCAGCGGTCTGAAATTAAAGCTGTCATAAACCAGCTCCTGATGACTTGTCACAAAGATCACGAAGCAATTACCATTCTGACCTAGCTGCCGCGCGACTTCAAAACCGCTCATTTCAGGCATATCAAGGTCAAGAAATATAGCCGAAAAAGGCTTTTTCCCATGGCAGTAAAAAAAGCTCTCAGCTTTGGTAAACGTTTCTATTTCAGCCTTGACCGACCTTGATTCAAGTTCATTTGCCAGCATAGATTTAAAAAACTGAAGAAAAACAGCATTATCATCACAAACTGCGATCCGCATTTTTTCACGTCCTTTTATAACATAGTCTATGTACGATTTTATATTACCATAATTATACCGTAAGGTCAAGCCATAAGGCGTATCGCAGCTCCCTGCGTCAAGACCACACCTGGCGGCAAACAAAAAAGGGCTGTTCTCACAGCCCTTCAGTCTGCCGCAAAAGTGTAAGACCAACGTCCCACTTATTTAGGTCTTTTCCAACTTATTTCGTTTTGGATCCCTACACCTTAGGCTTTTTCATAGTAAGCGAAATACGCTTTTTCTTCAGGTCAACGTTAAGTATCCAAACCTTAACTACCTCACCGACCTTTACGACCTCAAGAGGATGCTTTATATATCTGTCGCACATCTGAGAAATATGTACAAGACCGTCCTCGTGAACACCGATATCAACGAACGCTCCGAAGTCTATAACGTTTCTCACTGTGCCCATAAGCTCCATGCCCGGTTTCAGGTCTTTAAGATCCATAATGTCGCCACTTCTCATAAGCGGTGGCGGCAGCTCGTCACGAGGGTCACGACCAGGCTTTTCAAGCTCCCCTACTATGTCCTTTAACGTGGGAGCACCAATGCCGATATCTGTGGCAAGCTTCTTCATGCCCATTGCATTGACTTTCTCAGCTATCTGCTTTACGTCACCCATGTCCGCAAGGCTCAGCCCGCACCTGTCAATAAGAGCCTGTGCGGCCTTGTATGACTCAGGGTGAACAGCCGTGTTATCCAGCGGATTTTTTCCACCACGCACTCTCAAAAAGCCTGCGCACTGCTCAAAAGCCTTTGCGCCAAGTTTCGGAACTTTCATAAGCTGCTTTCTTTCGGTGAAAGCTCCGTTTTCCTCACGGTAGGAAACAATATTCTTTGCAACTGTCATATTTATGCCCGATATGTATGACAACAATGAGTATGAAGCCGTATTAAGGTCAACGCCTACTGAGTTTACGCAGTCCTCAACAACGCCCTTTAAAGCCTCGTCCATTCTCGCCTTTGGCATATCATGCTGATACTGTCCAACACCTATTGCCTTTGGGTCTATCTTTACAAGCTCTGCAAGAGGGTCCTGCAAACGGCGTGCTATTGATACTGCTGAACGCAGTGAAACGTCATACTCAGGAAACTCCTCAGCCGCAAGCTTGGAAGCGGAGTAAACGGAAGCGCCTGCCTCAGACACCACCATGTAAGAAACTTTCTGCGGAATTTCTTTGATAAGCTCGGCTGTGAACTGCTCCGTTTCTCTTGAAGCAGTGCCATTGCCTATGGAGATAGTCGTAACACCATATTTCTTTATAAAGCCCGTCAGAATACGCTTAGCACGCTCTGTATCCTTCTTTGGCGGAGTAATATAGATTATTGCAGTGTCAAGCACCTTGCCCGTAGCGTCCACTACAGCGGTCTTACAACCGTGAGCATATCCCGGGTCAAGACCAAGGGTAACAGTGTCTTTAACAGGCGGCTGCATAAGAAGCTGTCTGAGATTTGAGGAGAACACCTTTATTGCCCCCTCCTGAGCGTTTGCCGAAAGCTCCGCCCTTATCTCACGCTCTATGGACGGATAAATAAGTCTTTTATAGCCGTCCTCACAAGCAGCCGTAACAAGCTGTCCGCACTCTGACTTATTTTTCACATATCTTGACACGCAGGCTCTCTCTCCTGCGCCCTCTGGGACATTCACTGATACTTTCAGAACGCCCTCTTTTTCGCCTCTGTCCAAAGCCAAAACTCTGTGACCTGCTATCTTTCCCACAGCCTCGGCATAGTCGTAATAGTTCTCGTACACTGACTCGGCATTCTCATCAGACGCTTTTGAGCTTATCACGCCTATCTGCGAAAACAGCGTTCTTATGTATTTTCTCAGGTCAGCGTCATCAGAGATATCCTCTGCGATTATGTCCATTGCACCCTGCAAAGCTTCGTCCGCAGACTTTACGCCCTTTTCCTCGTTGATAAATTTTGACCCCTCGACCTGCGGGTCGCATTTCTTATCTTGGGTCAGGATAAGTTCAGCCAGTGGTTCAAGCCCCTTTTCTCTTGCCACCGAAGCCCTTGTTTTACGCTTCGGCTTGAAAGGTCTGTAGATATCCTCCACCTCCACAAGGGTCTTTGCATTTTCGATAGCAGACATTATCTCGTCTGTCATTTTCTCCTGCTCAGTGATAGAAGAGATTATCTCGCCTTTACGTTTTTCGAGATTTCTCAGGTAAGTGAGCCTGTCAGCGATCTCTCTAAGCACCTGATCGTCCAACGAGCCTGTAAGCTCTTTTCTGTATCGTGCAATAAATGGTATAGTTTTATCGTCATCAAGGAGTGCAACAGTGTTGTCTATCTGCTCCTGTCTGAGCTTAAATTCTTCCGCAAGGGTCTTGTTAATGTCCATGTTTTTACCAATCCTTTTTATTACTTTTTGCGTATTATCACATATAATATTATAGCACATTTTCGATAAAAACGCAACGAAAATGCGGTCGAAAACTGTAACAAAGATATTATATAATACATATAGGTTTTATCAGAAAATTAATAAAAGCAGGCAAAAATGCACTTGAAAAAAGGGCTTGGATATGTTATCATAAAAGAATAAAACAGTATTCAGGAGTGTTTATATGCTAAATCAGTTTTCAAGAACCGAACTTTTATTCGGCAAAGAAGCAATGGAAAAGCTCAGCAACAGCAGGGTTGCGATTTTCGGCATAGGCGGTGTGGGCGGATATGCAGTTGAAGCCCTTGCACGAAGCGGTGTAGGCGAGCTTGACCTTATAGATGATGACAAAGTGTGTCTGACCAACATCAATCGTCAGATAATTGCCACAAGAAAAACAGTAGGAAAATACAAGGTAGACGTGGCGGAGGAGCGTGTTCACGACATCTGCCCTGACATAAAGGTGAACACATACAAGTGTTTTTATATGCCTGACACAGCGGATCAGTTTGATTTTACTCAGTATGATTACATTATCGACGCCATTGACACTGTTACAGGTAAGCTGGAGATAATAAAGCGAGCAGACGTCGCAGGAGTACCTGTTATATCCTCAATGGGTGCAGGCAACAAGCTTGACCCTACAGCATTCCGTGTGGCGGACATTTATCAGACAAAGGTCTGCCCTCTTGCGAAAGTCATGCGACGAGAGCTTAAAAAGGCAGGCATAAAGTCGCTTAAAGTTGTTTACTCAGAGGAACAGCCTATCAGACCGATAGAAGATATGGCTATTTCATGCCGTCAGGACTGCATTTGTCCTCCTGGTACGGCAAGAAAATGCACAGTGCGCCGTGATATTCCAGGCTCAACGGCATTTGTTCCGTCGGTGGTGGGACTTATCGTGGCAGGAGAAGTTATTAAAGATCTGGCTAAGAAATAATACAAACAAAGGACGAACCGCTGATTAGATGTGGTATAATGGTTTTGGAAATTGGTCGGAATAAACTGCCCGACAAATCAGCAGTTGATAAGGAGTACAGGAATGAAAAATAGAATAATATATTGCCTTAATTTCCTTTGGACAAGCATTATTGCATTTTCGTTTCCAATATGCTTTGGCTGGATTTTTCTTGATATAACAGGTCATTCAAAAGGATATAGTTATAATTTAGGCTCTGAAAAAGATGTTTCAATATTATTTGGCTGCATTGAGTTGTTGATATGGTTGGCATTATCTTTACCATCATATATTTATATTTTTCGGAAAACAATCACTAAAGGGAAACGAAACTTGTATGTAATAATCGCTTTATATATAGCTCTTGCTTTAATTTGTATCATTGTTTCAGGCGGAATATCTGCCTATTTAAAAGCAGTTTTCAATATATATTAATCAGATTTATCTCAACTATTACTTCCAATTTATCGAGCAGATCACTTATCGCAGCACTATTATTTGAATTTTTCAGAAAGGAAAAACTGTTATGCAAGAATGGCTCATGACTATAACGCTTGGAATAATCGGAGTATTTTTGATAGCTGCTACATATGCCGCATTATATCAAAGCAAAAAAAGCCAAAAACACATATCTGGATTTCCATTTTTCGGTGGGTTTATTCTTGCTGTTGCATTTCTCTTCTCTCCCATTAAATGGTTAGCTTTTCTGGGCTTCATTGATTATGGTTTGTGGCTCCTGCCATATGTATTGATTATGGATTATTATAACAACAAAAAATTCAAAAAGATATATATGCAGCAGAATTTTGAACAACGCATCAGTGATGAATCAAAAGAATTACGTATCAGAATTTCTGAAAGAAATGAAGAATGGGTACAGCCGTATATTACGAATTTAGTTTATGAACTCAAAGTGCCTAAGCTGTTATATGCTGTTTGTACAGACCAAAATGGAAAGAAATTTTTACTTATTGATAAATGCAAAAGAAAAGGCAACATTGAAATAGTTCCTTTTGATAATAATACTATTTTGCTTACAGACCTCAACTCAAAAGATGTTGATTATTCAGTAGAAATTGAAATCAAAGACAATCCATAAATAGTTTCCCATTTATCGAACAGCTCACTCATCACAGCACTCATGACGTGTGCTGTGATTTTTTTAGACAAACGACAAACAGTGCTTCCGTACACTTACATTAGCGTAAGCATACGGAAGCCCTGTTTCCATACATTACATTTACAAACTGCAATACTAAATCATATATACAAAAAAAGAGCCATAGCAAAAGCTACAGCTCTCTGGCTCCCCCTGTTGGACTCGAACCAACGACCCTTCGGTTAACAGCCGAATGCTCTACCGACTGAGCTAAGGAGGAATATGACTAAACAGAGAAGAATATTATCTTCTCTGTTTAGTAAGGTGTCGGCAGCACCCTATCTTACCGGGACGTTACCATCCAAGTATTTTCGGCGAAGAAGAGCTTAACTACTGTGT